>NZ_MKRU01000098.1:0-46079 GCF_001897985.1 Microbacterium sp. 69-7
CACGTCGAGGTCCTCGGTTGGAGCAGCAGTTGGCGCTACTGATCCTCGGGGACCTCGACCCCTACCCGCCGAACCTCACCCGGCGAGCCTCACCCCCACCGAATGTCCGAAGAGCCCCTAATCCTGCCCACGGCCTTCACGCAATTTTCAGGTGGCCTGCAGTCCTATATCGCCGCAAACGGTGATTTGATCGTGCTTCCTAACGCGCGATCCGGTCAACTCGCCCTCCTGAGTGCACCTGTGATCATCGTGGCCGGTGTTGCTTTTTTCGTCGCGGGCCTTGCCAGGCGACGTCCGATATTCATTGCTCCGCTCATCGGGCTACTCATCGTCGTGGTCACGGACTTTTCCTCGGCACTCTCGGGGGCCTCGACCCTCGGCGCCCCCCGCATGGTCGCTCTCGCCTCTATATTCTTGGCGGCTTCGGTGCTTCCTCGCGGGCGTGGCGCACAACTGGGGATAGCTGTTGTTGGGCTTTCTGTAGGCCTCCTGAGTACAATTCTCATGCTGACGGACTTCTCTGCTTCGGTGAAGAATTGCCGCCTCGATAAATGCGGACCACTCGGGAATCTGGTACTTGGAATAACAAACGGCGAGAACGTTCTGGGCATTTTGCTCGCCGCGAGCATTTCGGCAGCTGCTCTGATTGTCAGAGGCAGAGCCCGGTACGTGCTCGTGCTCTATCTCGTGGCTATGGTCTGGCTGTCCGGAAGTCGGACTGCTACCACTACTGCGGTCGTTATTGGTGCACTCGTCTTTTTGGTGCGTATCGGCGGTGAATCGATGCCCACCAAGGTGCAATCGCGGGTGATCTTCGGCGCTCTGACAGCCGGTGTGTCGATCGGGGTTCTTCTTCCGTGGACCCCGCTCACCAGTGGCGAGTTCACTGGGCGCGGAGATCTCTGGGAACTTGCGAAGAGTGAGATCGCCTCTAGCCCGGTATTTGGTTTCGGGGGACTGACCTGGGGTAATCAGGTCTCGATTGGCGCGCTGACGCGCGACGAGGCCTACTCTGTGCACAACCAATGGTTGGATATTCTTTACACATCGGGTGCAGTTGGCGTATTTCTATTCGCTTTGATGCTGGTAATGGGCATCGCTGGAAGCGCAAGAGGATACCGGTCAGTTTCCGCACTCTTGCTCGCGCCTATGGTCTTCACTGGCATTCTTGAGCGAGTTTGGGCGTTTGGACTCCTCGATGTGTGGGGCTGGCTCGCGGCGGCGACCATTCTCGCGTTCCCTCCAGCAGCGGTGCAGGGAACGCAAATCGCGGAGGTTCGCGAACGTTCCCCCAAGGCGAAGGACTCCGATCGATCCGGCCGCAGCGAGGACTCTCACGCGGGGCCGCGAAGCGCTCGTTAGCCTGCCAGGCATTTGACAATGCGCCCGCCCACGAACACCGGAAAGCGCCAGCCGGGTTCCGGCGCTAGCTCCAGCTAACGCCGCTCCGAACCACACGGGCAGGAACGCCAGCGATCAGGCAGTTCGGCTCGTCGAAACTACGCGTGACCACACTCCCGGCCGCCACAATGCATCCGCTAGCAATACATGCGCCGCGAAGGAGCCGCGCGTTGCTACCAATCCAAACGTGGTCTCCGATTTCGACCACGCCCGCACTCGGCGGTGACTCATTTCCCAGGCCAACGCGGTGAAAGTTAGTGTCGAGAATCTCGGTGCCCCACCCGATCGCGCAACGTGCCCCGATCGAGATGCTTCCTGCGCTCACCAGCCTAACGTGTGGCGAGAAGTAGGTGCCGTCGCCGACTCGGACAGTCGCGCCGGGGCCCACGTCCCAGGCGGCCCCCCTGCCAATACGTGCGACGCCGTCAATGTGCAATCGGCCGCGGACACGCAAGAGACTCCGGACGTGTCGATCGACGAAACCAAAGAAGGTTGTCCCTAGGTAGAGTCGCCCCCCTTCGCTGAGCTCGATCCTTCGCGCCCCTCGAACGGAGAAGCGGGTCCCTACGACAATCCGCATGCGCCTATTGGCTGAGAGGCTTCGCCACGGTGAGGCGCGGAAGTCTCCCCACATCAGTGCGATCACCTTCGATGCCCGGTCATTCATGGCTGACTTCCGGTGCGGACTGATTCGAGCTGCCCGCTCTCGCGCCCGCCCGCAGTCGTACGGCGTTTGGAAGCACCTGGAACACGACGACTCCCACAGTTGCTGCAACAAACGGCGACGACGCGCCTAGTAACCCCGCTCCAGCAAAGGTGAGGGCCGGCACAACGACAACGAGAGGAAGTGCACATAGAGCTTGAAACCGTATCCCGGCGCGGTCCGTCAATGAGACGCCCTGCACAAGTTGGACCGCCTGGACCACGATCAGCAGGCTTGCAGCCGCGAAGAGCGTCCACGAAGGATCGATGTTGCCGTGCGCAAGGAGTCGCGCAACCCACGGGCCCGCAATCGTCAATCCTGCACCGCACAAGGCGGCCGCGCACACGAAGAAGCCAACCATCCGAAGAACTAGCGGTCGCGAGTCAGTTGCGCTTGATCGCAGCCTCGCGAAGACGGGCCATAGCGCCGTCCCACCCGCGACGAAGAATGACCACAAAGGCACGTAGAACTGCATCGCTAGAGAGAAATCCGCGACCACCTCGAGATTCGCCGCATGGGCGAGTATTACTCGACCTGATTGAAACGCGATCGCCGAAGCGAGGGTTAGCAGAAGATACCATCCTCCGATTCGGAGCAGACCGCGGTACCGAAAATCATTCGGCCGGAAGATGTCCATAAAGGAGGTGCCGACAATGCGAGCTGCGACCACCGATGAGACTACGGCGACAGCCATCGACCCGATCACCGCTGGTAGTACTAGGAATGTAGGTGATAGACGAAGCCAAACAATCAAGGCCGATCCAGCTAGTGTAAACAGCGGCGCGATCGTCGATAGCGCGATCGCGGTTGGGTTACGCATGGCGCCGATAAGTACGCGCTGCCCCACGCCAAAAGGAAGAGATATCGCGATGATTGCGATCACCACGAGCGCGGCAGCGCCCGCGTGTGGAAGCGGTGCATCAGCGATGCCCAGAATCGTGTCCCAACCCACCACGAGGCTCACCGCTGTTGCGATGGTGAGCAGGCCAGCTGCCGACATCAGCAATACGCGAGTCGCGCTCGCGACTGCGGCGCGTGCTTCTGCTCGGTCACCCGAAGACACCGCGTTCACAACTCCGGCCCCGACGCCCAAGTCTGCAAAGGGTACGAGCTGGGAAAGCGTGATGAGAGTAGCAATCGCAGCGTATGACTGCGGGCCCGCGTATTGAATGGTAAGACTCGCAGTGACGAGTGTCGACAGCGCGGTGATCGGGAATGTGGCCGCGCGTGTTAGCGCGCTCTTTCCCGCCGATCGCGCGGAGCCTCTAGTTTCACCGCGTGCTCCGGTAGCAGTGATCGTCACCTTCGGCTCTCGATCCTCGGATTTGCTTCGACTCGATTGTTGCTCACATCGTACGGTTGAGAGAAGCTGGGAAGGGGAGCAAGGGCACCTACATCTGACGGTTGCCTTTCCAGCTGGCTCCCATTCCCACTGACTCCGCTCACGCCTTCACCGTGGGGGCGCCAACGAGGTGGCCGGATCATGCTGCCGTCTCACCGGGCATGAACGCGGCCCGAGCCGTCTTAGCGAGGATCGCGACGTCCCCGACGAGCGACCAGTTCTCGACATAGGAGAGATCAAGCCTCACGGTGTCCTCCCACGACAAGGTGGAGCGTCCACTCACCTGCCAGAGGCCAGTAATACCCGGCTTTACGAGGAACCGTCGGTGCACATGGGTGGCGTACTGTGCAACTTCGCTTGGCAGCGGCGGTCGCGGACCGACGAGCGACATCGACCCACCGATCACGTTTAACAACTGGGGCAGCTCATCGAGGCTGTACTTGCGCATGATCCGACCGATCGGCGTCACCCGCGGATCGTTCTTCATCTTGAACAAGACCTCGTTGCCGGAGTCGATCCCGTGCTCGGAGCGCTCACGCTGCAGGTTCTCGAGCATCTCTTCGGCATTCGTCACCATCGATCGAAACTTGAGCATCGTGAACTCGCGGCCACCGCGACCGATGCGCACTTGGCGGAAGAGAACTGGCCCCTCGGACGATAGTCGGATGCTCATCGCGAGGAATGCCAGCACAGGGCTCAGGAGTAGCACACCGAGTATGCTCGCGGTCACGTCGACCGAGCGCTTCAAGAAGAGTTGCCCCTTGCTGAAGCGTGGCGTTTCAACGTGAATCAGCGGTAGGCCGGCGACTGGGCGGGTGTGCAGACGCGGACCGGCGATATCGACGATGCTCGGCGCGAGTACGAGATGCTGGCGCCCCGCCTGTAGGTTCCATGAGATCTGCTTCACCTTGTCCGGCGGCAGCTCGTCCGTGCTCGTCACGGCAACGGTGTCGGCGCCCGTCAGTTCCATCGCGCGCTCCACCGCGTTGACGCTCCCCATCATCGGGATGGTCGTCCCCGGAACGAAGTCGGCGATCTTTCCGGTGGGCGTGCAGGCACCGACGACGTGGTAGCCGGCGCTTGGAGTGCGGATGAGTTCACGCGCGATCTGCGCGACGGACTCCTCCGATCCGACGAGAAGAACCCTCGCCGAGAAGTCACCACTCTTGCGCTTCATGATGAGCCATTGCCGCCAGAGCCACCGTGTCCACAACAGTACGGCGACGCCGACAGGCAAGCTGATCAAGAGGAAGCCTCGTGCGACATCCACCTTGGTCAAGAACGCCACGATGGCGATCACTCCGAAGAGACGCACGCTGGCGTCGACGACACGCAGGTACTCGTTCGACCCCGATCCGAGCACACGGATGCTCCGGGAGTCGTTCCACGACAGCGCGCCGAGCCACGCGACAACGAGGATCACCGAGAACACCCAGTAGGAGATGTCAGAGATGCGTGCGTCGTTCCGGATTGCCACCTGAACGTTACCGAAGCCGAACCACGCGATTTGCGTACCGAAGACGACCCACACGAGCACCAGGAAGTCGCTGACGATGAGCCGGCGCTGAAAGCGGCGACGCCAATCGTTGAAGGGTGGGGCAGCGGGACGCATGGTGCTGGTGGCCTGAGTCGACGCACCGGCCGGAGCAGTGATGGAGCCGCTGTCCGCGCGGGGTGCTGTCGAGTCGTGAGGCGACTCCGTCGTCGCATCGACCTGAATATCGGTCGACACTTCGGCTTCCTCCTAGATCTCGGTTTCAGCCCCCCGGCTGTCGGGAGATTATCAGCCGAATGTGTCAAGTGTGTGACGCGTGACGGTCTGATGACTCCCGGTGACACCCGAGCCTATGAGCACGATGAGAGGGCTCTCATCATCCTTTTGGTGAAAACTTGGTGTCGCGTGCGGATCCGTCAGCCGAGCGACGGCGCCGCGGGCGCGACGGCACCCCACGTTCCGACGACGACGAGCACCAGATACGACACGTTGTAGACCACGTGCGTCAACACGGCGCCCCAGATGCGGCCCGTGAGCAGAACCACCAGCGCGCACGTGCCCCCGACCGCGAAGAGTTGGATGCCGTCGACCAGCGTCAACGCCCCGGCCGTCGCGTGCAGCAGCACGAACCCGCCCGCCGACACCAGCGCCGCCGTCACGCCCGCCGCGACACCGCCGACGCTGCGGCGAAGCAACTGATACACGGCGACGAGCACCACCGTGCGGAAGAAGAACTCCTCGACCAGCGGCGCGACCAGCCCCGCCGGAATCGCCTCCGTCAGCCACCACCCCGAGGGCAGGCCGCCGTCGAGCGCCATCGCGGAGGGGAAGGCCGCGGCATCCACACCGCTCACCCAGCCCTGCAGCAGACGCAGGCCGAGCCCCAGCCCGACGCCCCACAGCACATCGATCGGCCGAAACCTCAGCAGCCCGGCCGGCCGTGACCGCGCGAACGCGAACGCGACGGCAGCACCGAGCCCGAGCCACAGCACCACGGTCGAGGCGGTGGCGGCCCACGGCGCCGCGATGCGGCTCACGGCGCCGCCGCCGACGACGCCGAGCCCCACCCCGATGAGCGCCGCCGACAGGACGGAGAGGTCCCACCGGCGCACCGCCGTGCCGCCCAGACGCCAGTCGGTGCGCTTGCGACGACGGCGACCGGGCGTCGCGGCCTCGCCCGAGGCCTCCGACGCGCCGCGGTCGCTCGACGACCGGCGCGGGGGCGTCGACGCCTCGAGGGCGGACGAACCGGGGTCGCTAAGCTGATCGGGCACGTGGCCAAACTACCGGTCACGCGGCGAGCCACACACTCCCTCCCCGCTCTATCGACACCGGAAGTCACCGTGCTCGAGATCCTCACCGTGTGCACCGGCAACATCTGCCGCTCCCCCCTGGCCGCGCAGCTGCTGGCCACCCGCCTCGCCGACCTTCCGGTGCGCGTCTCCAGCGCCGGCGCTCGCGCGCGCGACGGGATGCCGATGACCCCCGAAGCCGCAGACCTCGCCCTCGCCCGCGGCGTCGACCAGGCGCTCGTGGCGGCCCACGGCGCCCGCTACCTCACCCCGGTGCACGTGCGCACCGCCGATCTCGTGCTCGCCATGGCGCGCGACCACCGCCGCGAAGTCGTCGAGCTCGACCCCTCGCGCATGCGACAGGCCTTCGCGGCGCGCGAGTTCGCCCGCCTCGCCGCCGATCTGAGCGACGACGACCTGCGGACGGCCGCAGCGACCGCCGGGCAGGGCGCACCTCCGCGGGAGCGCTTCGCCGCCGCGCTGGGCGCGGTCGCCGGGCGGCGCGGGATCACGCTGCCCCCGGCATCCCCCGAGGACGACGACGTCATCGACCCCTACGGTCGCTCCGCGGCCACGTACGAACGCTCCGCAGTCGAGCTCGAGCCGGGGCTCGTCGCCGTCGAACGCGTCGTGCGGATCGCCTTCGGCTGACCTCGGCGCGGTCGGCGTTTCGACTCGCGCTTCGCGCTCGCTCAACGACCGGGAGTGGTGGGAGGGTGCTGCCGGCCGTTGAGCGAGCGCAGCCAGTCGAAACGCCGCGACCCCTGTGGGCAACTCCGACGAGTGTCGTAGCTATGTTCTAAAGTCGAAGTCATGGAGAACAGGCTCGATGGCATCGCCGCAGCGCTCGACGCGCTCGCGGCGGCGGGCGGTGCACAGGCGCCGGCCGCGCTGTCACCGAGCGCGCTCGTCGAGGTGAATCGCGCTTTCGGCGTGCTCATGCGCCAGGTCGACGCCGCGTTCGCGCCCGTCGCAGCCGAGATCTCCCGTCAGTCGCGGCCGCAGCTCGGGGGCGACTCCCTCGCCAAGAAGCAGGGCTTCCGCTCCCCTGTCGCGCTGATCCAAGCCACCACCGGCGCGAGCGTGGGCGAAGCGATCAGACTCGTGCAGGTGGGCGAGAGCACGGCGCCGCGCACCGGTATCAGCGGCGAGTCGCGACCCGCCGCGCACCCGCACGTGGCGGCGGCTGTGGCGGCGGGCGCTCTGTCGATGACGGCGGCGTCGGCGATCATCACTCTGCTCGACAAGCTGTCGCTCCGCGTCGATTCCGCGCGCAGGGATGCCGCCGAGCGTGACCTCTGCCAGCGGGCACCCGGGCTGCGGGCCGACGAGATGACCCGGCTGCTGGCGCACGCGGAGGCCGAACTCGACCCCGACGGGCTCGCCGCCGCGCACGAGGAGCATCGGTCGGCCCGCGCGCTGCGGATGCAGGAGCGAGACGGCATGCTCCACCTCACCGGGGTATTCGACGTGGCCACCGCCGCGCCGATCAAGACGGTGCTCGACGCGATGGTCACCCGCGTGCTGCAGAACAACGAGCACGCCCCGCGGCGCGAGCACGGGCACGAGCACGAGCACGAGCACGAGCACGGCGACGCGCGGGGCGGTGACCGCGTCGAAGGTGCCGCGCGCGATGACATCCGCGATGAGCGCACGCTGCCGCAGATGCGGGCCGACGCACTGCACGAGCTGTGTGCGCACGCTCTGGGGTGCGAACAGGTGCCCACCGCTGCGACGACCACGGTCGTCGTGCGCATGACGCTCGACCAGCTCGAGTCGGGATGCGGTGTCGCGAGCATCGATGGTTTCGACGCATCGCTGCCCACCCAGGAGGTGCGTCGACTCGCTGCCGACTTGCAGGTCATTCCGTGCGTCCTCGGCGGCGACAGCGACATTCTCGACTGGGGCCGCGCGCGCCGCCTGTTCTCTCCCGCCCAGAAGCTCGCCCTCGCCGAACGAGACGGCGGCTGCGCGTTCTGCGGCGCACCGCCGGCATGGACCCACGGCCACCACATCGCCTGGTGGAACAGGGATGCCGGGCCCACCGACCTCGACAACGGCGTGCTGCTGTGCACCGGCTGCCACCATCGCATCCACAGCGACGGGTGGGAGATCCGTGTCGACGGCGTCGGCGTGACGGCGCGGGTGTGGTTCATTCCGCCGCCGTGGATCGATGCCGACCGCACGCCCCGCATCGGAGGGAGCGCCCGCTACGCGCTGAACTGCTGAGCTGCTGAGCCGCTGAGCGATGTGGGGCGATGATGACGGATCCACACGGCGGCACCGACGGCGACGATGACCTGTGCAGGCTGCACACGCACGTGTTGCCGCCCGGACACCGGCCCGAAACATCCGCTATGGCAGACTGAGTCCGATCGTCCCGGCCTTGCAACCCCCCTCCTGGCTGGCAGCGCGTCTTCGAGAGGCACCATGGAGCTCAGCGACTACATCCGCATCCTCCGCAAGAACTGGCTCGTGATCGTCGTGCTGACCCTGCTGGGACTCGGCGCGGCAGCGGGATACTCCCTCACGAGGACCCCGATCTACGAGTCCGCGAGCACGGTCTTCGTCTCCACGCAGTCGGGCAACACGGCCCAGGAGCTGCAGCAGGGATCGTCGTTCGCCCAGGCGCGCATCAACACCTACGTGGGACTCACCACGACGCCCGTCGTGCTGAACCCGGTGATCGCCGACCTCGGCCTCGCCCGCACCGCCGAAGATCTCGCGAAAGACGTCAAGGCGTCGGCCGCTCTCAACTCCACGCTCATCACCATCACGGTCTCCGACCCCGACGCCGTGCAGGCGGCCAAGATCGCCAACGCGATCGCGGCGAGCCTGGCCTCCGCGGTGCCGCAGCTCGAGCCCGAGAGCAACAGCGGGGCCAGCGCCATCCGCCTCAGCCGCGTCAGCGACGCGCAGCCCGCGCTGAAGCCGTCGAGCCCCAACGTGCCGCTGAACCTCGCCCTCGGTGTTCTCGTCGGCCTCGCCCTCGGTATCGGCGTCGCGGTGCTGCGCACCACCCTCGACAACCGGGTGCGCACGCCCCGCGAGGCCGAGCAGATCACCGGCTCGCCCGGCATCGGCGCGATCGCCTACGACACGAAGGCCAAGGAGCGCCCGCTCATCGTGCACGCCGATCCGCTGAGCCCCCGGGCCGAGTCGTTCCGGGCGCTGCGCACCAACCTGCAGTTCCTCGACATGGGCGGCCGCTCCAGCTTCGTCGTCACCAGCTCGATCCCCAGCGAGGGCAAGTCGACCACCGCGATCAACCTCGCCATCGCCCTCGCCGACGCCGGCAAGCGCGTCGCCCTGCTCGACACCGACCTTCGCAAGCCCAAGGTCGCCGAGTACCTCGGCATGGAAGGCGGCGCGGGTCTCACCGACGTGCTCATCGGTCGCGCGAAGGTCGGGGAGGTCATGTTCCCCTGGGGCGGGCGCAGCCTCTACGTGATGCCCGCCGGCAAGATCCCGCCGAACCCCAGCGAGCTGCTCGGCTCGCGCCAGATGAACACCCTGCTCGAGATGCTCGAGAAGGACTTCGACGTCGTGCTCTGCGACGCACCGCCCCTGCTGCCCGTCACCGACGCCGCCATCCTCGCGCGCGTCACCAGCGGTGCGCTGCTGATCATCTCGGCCGGCCGCACGACCAAGCACCAGCTCCAGGGGGCCACCGAGGCCCTCAACACCGTCGGCGCCAAGCTCGCCGGCTTCGTGATGTCGATGGTTCCCACCCGCGGACCCGACTCCTACTACTCCGCCTATGGGTACGGATACGGATACGGGTACGGCTACCGCGAGACCCCGGCCACGACCTCCAAGGCCGAGCGCAAGGGGGCCAAGCGCCGCGGACGCACCACGCCGCTGGCCAGCGTGCCCGCCGCCCCCACGCTCGACGAGCTCGGGTTCGACTCCCGCCGCGACGCGCGTGAGGCCGACAGGGAGAGCTGAGTCGTGCCCCGCCCGCGCAGCTTCGCCAAGAGCCGCGGCGGCGCGACGCTCATCGCGATCGGACTGATCGCGCTCACCGTCGCGGCCGTCGGGCTCAGCGTCGCCGCGCTCCGGCAGGGCCGCGGCCCCGGCGACGTCGACGCCACCGTCGGACCGGCACCCACCTTCACCTACGCCGTCCGCACCCCGACGGCGACGGCGACACCCACGGCATCCGCCTCCCCCACCCCTGCCGGCGCGCCCGGTGCGACCGAGCGGTTCCTGTCCGTCGGCGCCGACGCGATGTGGCGCGCCACCGCGGGAGCGTGCGGCGGCGCGGCCCCCGTCGTCGAACGCTCCGGCGACAACGGCGCCACGTGGCAGAGCGTCACCCCCACGGCGAAGAGCGCCGTCCAGATGCTCAGCCTCACCTCGTTCGGTGGACGCAACGCCACCGCCGTCACCGCACTCGGCGCGAACTGCACCCTGAACACGCTGCGCACCTACACCGACGGCCGGTTCTGGGAGCCCTATCCCGACATCTTCGCCGTCGACACCTACGTGCTGCCCGGCGAGCGCGCCGTCATCGTCGACGGCACGCGCATCGCCGCCCCCTGCGCGACACCCTGGGGCCTGCGCTCGGCCGGCAGCACCACCGCGATCGTCTGCGACGACGCCGCCTACCGCCTGGACGGGCAGAACTGGACGCGTCTCGCTCAGACCGCACGCGCCGTCGCCGTCAGCGCAGACACCGTCTACATCGCGCAGACGGATGCCGCGTGCAGCGGCATCCGCATCACCGCCCATTCGAGCGACGCGACCGGAACGAGCGATCTCGGATGCACGACGCTCGACGCCGCCGATGCCGCCGGGCCGCTCGCACTGGACGCGAGCAGCAGCGCATCGGGCACCGTGCTCACCCTCTGGGCGGGCTCACGCCTCATCGACATCGCCGGCTGAGCCGGCCGCAGTCACGAGGCGAGCAGCTCGGCGACGCGGCGACGCAGCTCGCGCGGCGCGAAGGGTTTCACGACGTAGTCGTCGGCACCCGCTCCGCGCGCCGCATCGATGTCGGACGGCGCCGATTTGGCCGTGAGCATGATGATGCGGGTGGCATCGAACGACGAATCCTGCCGCAGCGTGCGACAGACCTCGATGCCCGTCATCCCCGGCATCATCCAGTCGAGAACGATGAGATCGGGGTGCGCTGCCGATGCCGCGGCGATTCCGTGCTCGCCGTCGGTGGCGACGGTGACAGCATGACCGGCGATGCTCAAGACCGTGCGCACCAGTTCGGCGACGTCGGCGTCGTCATCGACAACGAGCACGTTCGCCATGGGTGCGTCCTCCACCGACTCAGCCCCTCGACTACTAGCCTGTCTAGATTACCCCCGAATGCCATTAGCGTACTCGTATGACAGCCTCCGGGGTGGATCACCCCGTCGATCGCCCCACCGCTGCGTGGCGCACCCTGGGCTTCTGGGTGGGCGGAGCACTGCTCATCTTCGCGCTGTCAGTGGTGGCGGCCGGCTTCGCCGTTCCCGGCGTGCCGGTAGCCCTGTGGTGGCCCGCGGCCGGCGTCTCGGCCGTGCTCGTCCTGCGCGCGCCGCCGCATCGCCGCGCGGTGTCGGTGTGCGTCGTGCTCGTCGCGACGACCGCCGGCAACTTCGTGGCGGGGCGACCCGCCGAGCTCAGCGGTCTGTACGGACTGGCGAACGCGATCGAAGCGGCGATGCTGGGCTGGCTGCTGCTGCGCGGGGGCCGAGACGCACGCCTGCGCACAACCACCGACGCGGTGCAGTTCGTCGCCCTGTCCGCGGTCTCCGCCATGGTCTTCGCCCTGCTCATCGCGCTCATCAACATCACCCTCGTCGAGGGCGAACCCCTCGCTTCGGCGATCATCACCTGCGCCTCCCACCTGTCGGCGGTGCTGCTGATCGTTCCTCTCGCGCTCTTCGAGGGGCAGCCTCAGCCGCCTTCTCGTCCGGGCGAGTCGGCGGCGCAGATCCTCGTGATGCTCATCGTCATCGCGGCGGGCATCGGGCCGCTCAGCCCGCTGCCGCTCGCATTCCTCGTCTTCGTGCCGTTGGCGTGGGCATCCCTGCGTTTTCCGCCGTTGTTCGCCCAGATCCAGGCCCTCGTCGTCGCGCTCACGACGATGCTGTTCAGCAGGCTGAGCATGGGCGTGTTCGACCCGGCCCGCATCGACCCCACCGAGCGCGCCATCACGGTCGCCGCCTTCGTCGCCGCGCTCGCGATCTTCACGGTACTGACGACCACCGAACGCAACGAGTCGCTGCGCAACGCCCGCACGGCGGTCGACTCCGCGGAGCAGAGCGCCGAAGCCGCGCGTGCCACCGCCGCCACCGTCCAGGTGCGCTACGACCTCGAACGGCAGCGGCAGGACTTCCTCTCCACGACCAGCCATGAGCTGCGCACGCCCATCACGATCATCGCCGGTTACAGCGAGCTGCTCTCCGACGCCGAACTGCCTGCCGAGGCCGGTGCGTGGGTTGACGCGATCCATCGCAACACCGGACGGTTGGCCGGCATGCTCGACGACCTCCTCGCCTTCAGCCGCACCCAGGCCGAACGACCGCGACCGCTCGAGATCGCGGCATCCGACCTGGTGCACGAGGTCGTCGCGCACCACACCGGCAGCGCCACTGCGCGCTCCATCGAGGTCGACATCGACACCGCAGAGGAGATGGCGGTCTTCGCCGACCGCGACGACGCCGCGCGCGCACTGGGCAACCTGCTGTCCAACGCCGTCAAGTTCACACCGGCCGGCGGCGCCGTCCGTGTCGAGATCTCGGGTGTCGCCGCCGACGTGATGTTCACCGTCAGCGACACCGGTCCGGGCATCGGGCCCGACGCCCTCGCCCAGGTCTTCGACCCGTTCTACCGCGGCGAGCAGGCCGAGGTCCGTGCGACCCCGGGGACGGGTCTGGGCCTGCCCATCGCCCGGATGCTCGCACGACGAAACGGCGGGGAGGTCATGATCGTGTCGCTGCCCGGACACGGTACGAAGGCGACCCTGCTGCTTCCCCGCAGCGGCACAGCTGCCGCCGACGCGGATCAATAGACTGCCGAATGAGGAACCGATGACCACCCCCCGCGTCGAGAGTCGATGGGCCGACAGCCAGCTGATCGGCACCGTCGTGAGGTCCGTGTGGCAGTGGCAGCTCATCGTCGGCTTCAGCACCGTCGCGGTCGCACTGGGCGTGACGCTGCTCAACCCCCGGCTCTTCGGCGACATCTCGCTGCTGACGGGGCTCGCCCTGATCTGCGCGATCACGTCGTGGGCGATGGTGATGCCGTGGGCTCGCCACCGCGAGCTCGTCCTCGCGCTGCCCTTCGCCGACGCCGTCGCGATCGGGCTGCTCGCCATCTCCGACCACACACTCGGATATCTGTGGGTCGTCCCGATGGCGTGGGTGGCCACCTACTACTCGATGGCTGCCGTGGTCGCCGCGCTCGGGCTCATCTTCGCGCTGCAGATCGTGCGCTGGTGGATTCCCGGGGCACCGCTCACGTCGCCCCTGGAGATCATGATCGTCCTGCTGGGACTCGGCTTCCTCGGCATCGCCATGAACCAGGGCGCCCGTCGCACCCGAGCGTTCCGCCTGCTCATCCAGCGCCAGTCCCGCCAGCTCGACCGCGCCGTGGCGCGGATGAGCGTGCACGAAGACCGCGCCAACGGACTGTTCGACACCGTGAGCACCGCGCTGGCCCGCGTGGACGACCGTGGGAACATCGACCTCGCCAACGCCGCCTACCGGCATCTCTACGCTTACGACAACGACGACTACCGGCATCCGCCGCGCGCCGTCGAGTACGGCGCATACCGCGGCACCGCCCTTCCCCGCGACGCGACCTCCATCGCCCGCGCCGCCCGCGGCGAGCGGGTCGAGAACGAGCTGATCTGGCTGTACGACGCCAGCGGAGAGTGGCGCGCATTGTCGATGTCGATCCGCGGACGTACGGTGCGCACCGAGACCGACGACGACACGAAGGTCTCCATCATCCAGCTCGACGACGTCACCGACACCGAGCGCGAGCGCCGAGAGCAGCGCGCGACAACCAGCGCCGTCTCCCACGAGCTGCGAAACCCGCTCACGGTCATCCTCGGTCACGCCGACCTCATGCTCGACGCCGAAGACCTCACGCCGGCCCAGCGCGAGCACGCGACGGTCATCGAGGGGGCCGCCGAACGGATGCTGGCCCTCACGAAATCGCTGCTCGACTCCCACCGCGCCCCGGAGATGAGCGACCAATTCGACCTGTCGGTCATCGCCGCGGCCACGGCCGACGCATTCGCCCCGGCCGCGGCCGCCTCCGACATCGACCTGCAGACGAACATCGACCGCCCCCTGCCGATCACCGGCGACGGCTTCCGACTGCGCCAGGTCGTCGACAACCTCATCAGCAACGCGATCAAGTACACCCCGCGCGGCGGTAGCGTCGAGGTCATGACCACCGCAGAGGGCGACGACGCGGTGCTGCGGGTGTCCGACACCGGCATCGGGATCGCGGCCGACGATCTGGAGCGGGTCTTCGTCCCCTACTTCCGCGCGCGCAGCGCCACCGCGAGCGGCATCGCGGGCACCGGACTGGGAATGTCGATCGCCCGCCAGATCATCGAGGAGAACGCGGGCACGATCAGTCTGGAGAGCACGCTCGGTACCGGCACGACCGCGACCGTCCGCCTGCCATTGCCGGGCTCTCACCGTCCGAGCACGACGGAGGTCAGCGCATGAGCATCTCGACCGTCATGGTCGCCTTGACGACGCTGTGCACCGCGATCATGATCGGGCTGGGGTTCTTGCAGCGGCCGTCGCGGGAGGCCGCGATCTGGTCCAGCGGATTCATCGCCGCCATGGCCGCGAGCTACCTGCAGACCAGCGCCAATCTCCTCGACAACGCCTGGCTCGACGCCCTCAGCGACGGACTCATGCTCCTCGCTCTGGGCCTCGTGTGGGTAGGCCTGCGCGCGCGCCGCGGGCGCCGACCGATCCTGCTGTCGGCGGTGATCGGTGTGACGCTCGTGGTCATCGTGACCGTCGCGCTCACCTCGGGCACCGCCGCCGAAGACGCGGTCGGCAACGTCGAGCTCGTCGTGTTCGCGGCGATCTCCGCAGCCACGGCGATCGAACTCGTCGGTGTGCGCACGGCAGCACGCGGCGTGATCATCCCGCTCGCCCTGTCGTCGGGCCTGGTGGCGGTGTTCTCCCTGGTGTGGCTCTGCACCGACCTCGTGGGCGACCGCCTGCGCCTGGTCGACACCCTCCCTCCGACGGAAGACTTCACCCCGGTGGTCGCGGCCATCACGCTCGTGACCGCCTTGACCACGCTGCTGCTGCTCACCCGGGCCGAGAACCCGACCTCGGTGACGGCGACGGTCGCCGGCTTCCGAGTCATCGCACGTGACCGACTCGCCCGCGCGGAGCGATTCGACGACGCGTGGTGGTCACTGCTGGACGTTCGCCTCGACGACCCGATCGCGCTGCGCGAAGCCTCCAGCGCGCTGGCGTACAGCCGTGTCCTCGAGCGCTTCGCGTCGGACGTCGCCGCCGTCTTCCCCGCCGAGGCCGATCTCGATCGGCTCGAGCCCTCGCGCATGCTCGTTCTGCTGCCGCGCCATGAGGCCGCCGTCCGTCCCCTCCTGCGCGCATTGCTGGAGCGTGTGGCGACCGTCTCGACCGACCAATCGATCGCCGTCCGCCTGTCGGCCAGCATCGGCTGGGCGAGCGTGTCGCGCATCGGCTACGACCTCGACGACCTCATCACGGCCGCCGCCGCCGCCGCCGACGAGGCACAGCTGGCCGGCGGCGATCGCTGGGAGCGCGCGAGCGTGATCGCCTGAGCGCCTCCCCGTAGGATCGTGGCGTGAGCGCACTCCCCCGCCCGGCGCGCACCGCGGGCCGCATCTTCGCGTGGACCGTCGCCGGTCTGCTGCTGCTGGCGGTCGTGATCGCCGTGTGGGTGGGCGTGCGCGGGGCCCTCGCCTACCAGCATCTGCAGCGGATACAGACCGGAGCAGCGCAGAGCACCGCGGCGCTGGCCGCCGACCCGTCATCCGCTGCGCCGACGCTGGCACGGCTGGCCGCCGACGCGTCCGAGGCGCACCAGCTCACCTCCGACCCCGTCTGGGCGCTCGCCAGCCACACGCCGTGGATCGGCCCGCAGCTGGCGGCGTTCGGCACGGTGGCCGCGGCATCCGACGAACTCCTTCGGGAGAGTCTGCTGCCCCTCGCTACCGCCGCTCAGAACGTGTCGATCGACGGTCTGCGCCCCGTCGGCGGACGCCTCGACACGAGTGTCCTCGCGGGTCTCGTGACACCCGCCCAGGATGCCGCGACGCGCGCAGCCGACGCCGCCGTCGCCGTGCAGGACATCGACCGCACCCCGCTGATCGGCGTCGTCGGCACGGCCGTCGACCGTGCCGACGATCTCTTCTCGAGCGTGTCGACCGCCGTGGACACCCTGTCGCGCACGTCGCGGCTGCTGCCCGACATGCTCGGTCGGAACGGACCGCGGACATACCTGGTGCTCGTCCAGAACAACGCCGAGTGGCGCTCGCTGGGCGGCATCGCCGGCGCCGCGGTGGTGCTGCGTGCCGATGACGGACGTCTGTCACTGATCGGCGCGCTCTCGTCGGGCGATCTGCCGCGTGGCTTCACGAACCCGGTCCTCGCCCTGCCCGACGAGGTCACGAAGATCTACGACACCAAGCCGGCGCGATACTTCCAGAACCTCACGCAGATTCCCGACTTCACGGTCGACGCTCCGATCGCGCGGGAGATGTACCGGCTGAAGACAGGCACCGACGTCGACGGCGTGCTCGCCATCGACCCGGTCGTGCTGTCGTACCTGCTGCAGACCACCGGCCCGGTCGCGCTCCCGAGCGGCGATGCCCTCAGCGCCGACAACGCGATCCCGCTGCTGCTCAACGAGGTGTACCTGCGGTACGCCAAGCCCGCCGATCAGGACGCGTTCTTCGCCGGTGCGGCCGGCGCGGTCTTCCAGGCCCTCGCCGACGGGCGGGGCTCGGCATCCGGCCTCATCTCCGCCCTCACCCGGGCCGGCGAAGAGCATCGCCTGCTCGCCTGGAGCGCGCACGCCGACGAGCAGGCGATCATCGACGGCACCGTCCTGGCCGGTCAGCTTCCGGTCACCGACGCGCACACGGCACGGTTCGGCGTCTTTCTGAACGACGGCACCGGGTCGAAGATGAGCTACTACATCGACCCCGACGTGTCTCTCGCCTGGGGATCGTGCCGGCCGGGCGGGCAGAGCGCGCCCCGCCAGCTCACCCTGCAGCTCACCCTGACCAGCCGCGCGCCCGCCGACGCCGCGACGGCGCTGCCCGAGTACATCACCGGCGGCGGGTACTTCGGCACCGCCCCCGGCACGACCGAGGTCGTCGGCAACATCTACCTGCCCCAGGGCTTCGACCTGGTCTCGGCGACCGCCACGAACGGGGCCGGGTTCGCGGGCGGCATGCACGAGGGGCGCCGGGTGCTCACGTTCGGCATCGACCTCGACCCGGGGGCATCCACGGGCGTGACGGTCATCGTCCGGGCCGACACCCCCGCCGGCGACGCCCAGGCCTTCGTCACCCCCACGGCGGATGCCGCGCGCTCTCCCGTCGTCGTGGCGACCTGCGGCGCGGGGTAGACTCCCTGCATCGCGCGCTCGCCCGGCTTGATCCCGGTCGGCCGCACACCGCAGGGAGAAGCTCCATGACCCGCTCGCACCGTCGTACCGCTCGCCCCCTGGCGCGCGCCGCGGGGGCGGCACTGGCCGGAGCGCTTCTCACCCTCGCCCCGAACGCGGCCCACGCCTCGACGATCTATCCGCCGGTCGACTCCTGCACCACCTCGCCGGCCAGCATCACCGCCGGCGGCACCCTGTCGTTCTCCTGCGCGGAGCGCACGTTCGGCGCCGATGAGCCGGTCACCATCACCGTCACCGGGCAAGACGGCGCGAACACGTCGTTCGCCATGGTGCACCTCGGCATCAGCACGGGCAGCACCACGCGCACCTCCGACGCGAACGGCGCCCTCGGCGAGGTCCGTATCGTCCTGCCCACGACCGCGAGCGGCGTCTACAACATCGCTGCGATCTCGCGCAGCTCGGCCGGGGGTACGGCCAGCGCGTCGATCACCGGCGCCGACGGCCTTCCGCGCACCGGCGGCGACAGCGGTCAGCTCGTCGGCGTCTGGGTGGGCGGCGGAGCGCTCGTCCTCGCCGGCGCGGTCGTGCTCGTCGCCCTCGCCGTTCGCCGTCGTCGCGACCGCAACGACCTCTGAACGGCCGCCCGCGCTCCCCGCACCGGTACAGTTCAGACGTGTCCTCCTCCCCCCGCAGGCGCATCCTGTCCCCTCGGCGCGTGCCGAGACGCGGAATCGTCATCGCCGTCATCGTCCTCGCCGCCGTGATCGTGGTGGGCGCGATCGCCGCGGTGGGGATCGCCGTCACCCAGGGGGTGCATGCCATGCTCGCCCAGCCGCCCGCCGTCGGAACGACCGTCATCGCGCCGCAGCAGTCGAAGGCACGGATCGCGCTCGAGAACCTGCCGATGGATGCCGATGCCACCGCCGGCACGACCTACCTCGCCGGGCAGCCCACCGCCTACTGGCTGACCCCTGAGCAGGACCCCATCGGAACCGTCGGCGCAACGGTTCTGGACCTCATCGCCCAGGCCCGCGATCAGAATCGCGCCACGGCGATGGTCGTCTACGGCCTGCCCGACCGCGATTGCGGCAATCACTCCGCCGGCGGCCTGTCGCCCGCCGACTACCCCCGCTGGGTCGCGGAGATCGGAAAGGCGCTGAAGACGGCGCCCGACCAGCAGAAGATCATCATCCTCGAGCCCGACAGCATCGCCCTGACCAGCGAGTGCGGGGATGTCGCGACGCGTGCCGGCTTCCTCTCGGGCGCGGTCGACGCCCTCTCGTCGACGGCGACGTGGATCTACATCGACGGGGGACACAGCGCCTGGCACAGCCCCGATGAGATGGCCCAGCTCATTCGCCAGATGGGCATCATCGACCGGGTGCGCGGTGTGGCCACCAACGTCTCCAACTACCAGTCGACGTACGACGAGTTCGCCTACGCACACGCCCTGTCGGACCGCCTGGGGGGCACCCACGCCATCATCGACACCTCCCGCAACGGCGTCGCGACCGCCGGTGCGACCTGGTGCAACCCGTCCGGGCAGCGCGTCGGCGATGCCACCGGGACCTTCGGCGACGACGTCGTGGACACCAACCTCTGGATCAAGCCTCCGGGCGAGAGCGACGGCGTCTGCAACGGCGGTCCGGCGGCCGGGTTGTGGTGGCCCGCCGCAGCCGCGGAACTCACCAGCGGCGTGCGCTGACGCCGCCTCGATCCCGCCGCGGCGGCGCGTGGCTAGACTGTGGCTCAGCACCGTGCTCCACACCCCCCTACTGGAGAGTCCCGGGACCATGACCGATCCTTCGTTACCGATGAAAACCGCCGTGATCATCGAGGATGATCCCGACATCCGTCACCTCATCGTCGAGGTGCTCGAAGCTGCGGGCTTCTCGACGGTGTCGGTCGGCAACGGCATCGACGGCGTGCGGGCGGTGCTCTCCTACCAGCCTCTCGTCACCACTCTCGACGTGAACATGCCCGGCATCGACGGATTCGAGGCAGCGCGGCGCATCCGCGCGCAGAGCGACACGTTCATCATCATGATCACCGGCCTCGAGGAAGAGGCCGACGTCGTCGTCGGGCTCGGCTCCGGCGCCGACGACTACATCGTGAAGCCGTTCCGCCCGCGCGAGCTGCGCGCTCGCATCGACTCGCTCCTGCGCCGCCCGCGCGCCACGGCCGGCGGCGCGCCGCAGGTGGCCGCGCCGCGCCAGGAGGTCGGCGGCCCGTCCTTCCCCGGAGCGCGTCCGGGCGCGCCGCGCGTGCCCGACTACGGGATGCCGCAGGCTCCCGCCGCCGGGTACGGGTATCCGCCGCAGGCCCCCGGCTGGCCGACACCGGTCGAGGCCCAGCCCGCCGGCTGGCCTCCGGCCGCGCCGACCGACCCGCCCTACGGCTTCGACGGTGTGCAGCCCTCCGCAGCACCTGCGCAGCCGCAGGAGCAGACGGCCCCGGCATCCGCCGCACCCGTTCCGTCCGCGGCGGCACCCGTCGCACCGGCGCCGCCGGCGCAGCCGATCGTCGTGCCCTCGAGCGTCGGACCCCAGTCGCCCGGCAGCGCCCTCGCCACGGCGGGGGCCGCCGGTGAGGTGGTCGCCTACACCGGGCCCGGCTGGGTCGCGCACCGCGATCTCACCGTGAACCCGGAGCAGCGCGTTGCCGCGATCGCCGGTCAGGAGCTGGTGCTCACTCGCACCGAGTTCGATCTGCTGGCGACCCTCATGGAGTCCAAGCGGCGGGTGCGCAGCAAGGCCGATCTGACCCTCGTGTTGCGCGGGGAGTCGTACGTGACGAGCTACTTCGTGGGCGAGGCCGACAAGCGCGCGATCGAGGCACACATGACCAACCTCCGCCGAAAGCTCGGCGACAACCCCGCCAACCCGCGGTACATCGAGACCGTGCGCGGCGTGGGCTACCGGCTGACGGCAGAGCACGCCGCCTGAGCGACGCCGAGGAGCGTCGCCGACGGGCACCGCGGGTCTTCGTCGCGGGGCGTCAGACCTTGAAGCCCTGGTGACGACGGAACAGCCGGAACGACATGAGCACGGTCTGGATGACCGTGACCACCCCGACGATGGGCCAGCCCACCCAGAGGATCGCCGACTGCGCCACCGGGTCGAGCATGTTCCAGATCACCGCGACCGCGATCGCGACGATGGCGAGCATGATGAACGGCACCCAGTGGCCGATGCTGCCGCCGCCGCGTTCGGCCTTGGCCTGCATCGCCCAGTTGTCGACCTTCTTGCGCGACAGGAACCGCGTCCACGACCGCAGGAAGTGGCTGATGCGCACCCACATGAAGATCTCCGCGGGGAACATCAGGCCGGCGAAGAGGAGATCGCGACTGTTGCAGGTCTCCATCGCCCGTGCGACCCGCAGGTTCAGCATCATCGCGACCACCGGCGGGATGAGCCACCACGGTGAGAAGACGAACGCGTTGATCGAGAGCGAGGCGATCAACAGGGTGAGGAAGGCGACGCGCACGAAGAGGTTGGTGAGCATCGAGAAGTTCTCGAACCACCGCAGGCGCAGGTTCGGGTGGAACGGCTGCCCCTTGGTGTCGCCGCGCTGACCCGGCCACATGAGCTCGATCGCGCCGTAGGTCCACTTCACCTGCTGGGCGTCGTAACCCTTGAGCGTGGTCATTCCGCCCACGTCGGCGCGGGCGAAGGGGCTGATCTTGGTGAGGTAGCCGGCGCTCTTGATCTGCAGCGACAGCAGCGAGTCCTCGACCTCGCTGTCCTTGACCCAGGGCGAGTTCTGGTGGTTCGCCTTCATGACATCGCGCAGCGCCGTCGTCGAGAAGATCGAGAACTGCCCGCCCAGCACCGCCATGTTGCGCCCGCGCAAGAGGTTCTGCAGGTTGAAGGCCGCGAACTGGGTGCGCTGGCCGGCGATGAGGAACTTCGCGATGACGCCCTTGATCGGGCGGTCATCGATCGAGTAGATCGCAGAGATCCCGCCGATGCGGGAGTCGCCGACGGCTTCGCCCTCGAGGAACTCGACGGCCCGGCGGTCGGCGATCGTGTCACCGTCCACACCGAGCAGGTAGTCGTACCCCTCGACCAGTGCGTAGCCGTAGTTGAGCGCGCCGACCTTCTTGTCGGGGTTCTTGCCGATGTCGTGGACGAACACCTCGGTGAACTGCTCGCCCAGCTCCGTGGTGATCTCGTGCGGACCGCTGAACTCCGACGCGATCTTGACCGTCGCGTCGGACGTGTTGTTGACGACGACGTGGATCACGTCGGGCACCCGGCTCTGCCCGAGCAGCGAGCGCAGCACGTCGGCGATCGACTCCTCCTCGTTGTACGCAGGCACGACACACCCGATGGTCGAGCGGTGCACGGTCGTGTGCTCGAGCACCGAGGAGAAGTCGTCGAGCTCGGGGATGGCGAGCTCCGCGGGGTGGAAGGACTCCTGCGGCACGGGAAACCCGTACGGCGGTGCCGGCGGTGCCGGCGGCGCCCCGAAGGGTGCCGCACGGAACTGCGGTTCGGCGGCCTGCCGGCCGGTGTCGAAGGGCGTGCTCACGGTGTACCTCGTGTCGGTGTGGACAACAGACTATTGAGTGGGGGCGGTCGGGGAGAAGATGGCGATCGGAAGAACCTGGTAGACGGTCTGCTGCTGGAAGCTCGTATCCGTGTTGGCCGTGCCCTCCACCCACACCTGCAGGGCGAACTGGAGGGTGATCCCGTAGGTGTCGGCCGGCAGCTGGTGGATCGTCGTCGTCGGCACGAGCAGCCCGCCCTGGAAGGTGTTCAGCAGGAGGCCGCGGTCGGAGCGCATCGTGTCGGACGGCACCAGGGTGCGCGGGTCGGCCGAGAACTGGAACGGCGACATCATCTGCTGCTGACCGATCGTGGACTGCGACACCTGCGAGGTGATGCTGACCATCGACAGGTACACACGTCGCTTCTGCGTGAGTACCGCCTTCTCATCGACGCGGTGATCGACCACGTTGACCGCGAAACCGAAGGTCTTGTCGTTGTCGGGTGCCCACTCCTGAGTGCGCTTCGGATCGGCGGCCCAGACGTCCAGGCGCACCTCGAGCCCATCGGCGACGTCGGTGGACAGCGACACCGAGCCGTCGTAGGTGAACTTCGAGTCGTAGGGCATGCTGACGGCCTGGGTGACCGCCGGGCGCGGGGCAGGCGTGGACACCGCGTTCTGCTGCAGACCGTTGAAGGCGCTGGCGATCTGGGTGCAGCCGGTCAGGGACGTCAGCACCACGAGGCCCGCGGCGGCGGCGCCGAGGGCGCGGAGGCGGGGAGGACGCGAGGGGGCGGGAAGCATGATCCACACGCTATCTATGGACCACCGGCGGGACGTGCGAATCAGGGAAACCTCGACACGGTCTTTACCCGATCTTGAGGAAGGCGCGTTCAGCCGCCGTTCTGGGCGGCGATCGCGATCGTCAGCGTGTCACTCGCGGTCTGCTTGGCGAACTCGGTCGAGGTCGGCGTCGTCTGCACGAGGAAGTCGTACTCGAACTGCACCGTGACGTAAGTGGCCTCGGCGGGGACCGTGCCGACATTGAAGGTGTTGGAGTAGCTGTAAGGCGACAGCACCAGGTATCCGGGAGAGACCGTGGCCTGATCCACCTGGGCATCCAGCGGTGCGAACGTCTGCGACGCGTTCGCGGGGATCGCGGTCATCGTGGCGCGCTGGAGATAGACCTTCTGCCCGTCATTGGGGGTGATCGTCGTCACCATCGACAGACTGATCGGCTTGATCGCCGCCGGCGTCCAGCGGTCCATCCGCAACGTCGACCAGTAGTTCACGGCTGCCGAGACCGCGCCCGCCGTGAGCGTGCGCTGGGTCGAGCCGCCCGACAGGTCGTTGGAGACCGGCGTCGGAACCGGGACGGCGGTCGTGGGAGCGGGCGCGGGTGTCGTCGCCTGCGCGGCCCACGGCGCGGGCCCGCAACCGACCAGCGGGATCACGACGACCAGCGCGGCGAGCGCGGCGCTGAGAGCACGGCGGCGGCTCCCGGGGCGTTCCATCCGGCAGGTCTCCTTCACGTCGCGAAACATTTACATATCGGAAACCGCAAGAGTTTGCAATCCGGCAGACCCCTAGGGAATACTCGGGAGAGCATCAGCACCACCATACCGCTTCACTCTCCATCCCCCCATCTGCATCAAGACCGGATATACGGAACGAGCGGATCATCAGGTACCCCCAGACCGGATTCGAAAGCAGGCACTCATGAAGCACCGTTTCACCAAGGTCGCGGCCTCCGTCGCGATCGCCGCAGGGTTGGTTTTCGCCGCCCCGGCAATGGCACAGGCTTACACCCCGACCGGCCCCGACACCGTCACCGTGACGGTCACGGCGCCCGGTCCCGTCCCCGTGACCGGCTTCCAGCCGGGCGCGAGCGTGACCTTCACGCTCGTGGGCGAAGGCGTCGGCGCGGGCAACCTCGCCGCGGTCAAGTTCGCGGTCAGCTCCACGACGGTCACCAAGACCGCCGACTCCTCGGGCGTCGCCACGGCGACGATCGTCGGCACCCCGCCGGCGGGCTCCTCGTGGACCCTCTCCGCGACCGGCGCTCGCGCCTCGTCCGAGGCCGGCGGCGGCAGCGGCACCCTGCCCTCGACGGGTGGCGACAGCGAGTCGCTGCTCGGCATCTGGGTCGGCGGCGGCGCTCTCGTCCTCGCCGGTGCGACCGTCGCCGTGGCCGCCACGGTGCGTCGCAACCGCCAGGAGACCAACGCCTGACGCACGCCAGAACGACAACGAGAGAGCCTTCCCGGTCATCGCCGGGAAGGCTCTCTCGTTGTGCGCAGGCTGCGCGGCGTCAGCGCACCACCGCGGTCACCGCGGGAAGATGCGACAGCACCTCCTGGCTGATCGAGCCGAGCAGGAAGCGGGCGAGGGCCCCGCGACCGTGCGTACCCACGACGACGAGGCGAGCGGTCAGACCCCGCGAGGCGATCGCTCGCGAGGGGTAGCCGCGCTCGACGACGCGCTCGACGACCAGATCCGGGAAGTCGACGGCGAGCCCGGCGAGGGCCACCGCCTGCATCTCCTCCGTGGCGGCCTGCATGTTCGACAGGTACATCTCGGGGTAGACGGCCAGTCCGTTGCGGGGCGCCTCGATGGGAGTCCAGACACTGACCGCGGTGAGCGGCTCGCCCAGGCGGTCGGCCTCGCGCGCCGCGAAACGCAGCGCATGCTCGGACACCGGCGACCCGTCGACGCCGACGACGACCCCGCGCCGACCGACGAGCGCCGTGTCGGGCACCACCACGACCGGGCAGGCGGCCCCGGCGACGATACGGATGCCGTGGGCGCCGCGCGCCGGTCCATCGCCCGGTCCGCGGTAATCGCTGCCCAGCACGAGGAGTGAGGCGTTGACGCTGGCGTCGATGAGGCGGGACACGGGGTTGCCGGTTTCCACCCGTGTCATCACCGTGATGCCGGCATCTCGCACCGGCGCCGCCAGGCGCTCCAGCACGGTCTCGGTGTCGGCGACGGCCTGCGCGATCAGCTCCGCCTCGCCGACGGCGCCGAGCGCTCCCCCGATCACCGACATCAGCTCGATGCCCTGCGTGCCGGGCGGAGCGGCCTGCGCCCGCTGCAGCGCCCATCGCACCGCACGTTCGGAGACGGGTGCCCCCGTCACAGCCACGACGATCTTCTCGACCATGATTCATCCCTCCGTTGGGATCGGTGCCTCCACGCTACGCCGCGGCACCGCACGGCCACAGGATCGTGGGCCGTGACAAAGAGGGTCAGGGGGTGCGCGGGGCCAGCGCGCGCGGCTCGGCAGTGATCAGAATGGGGAGGTGGTCGCTGCGGCCCTGCGGCAGCGTCGTGATCGTCGCGATGTCGAAACCCACGCTCGTGGCGAAGTCGTAGTGGCCGCGGAAGAACTTGTAACGCGTGTAGGTGCGGGCATCGCTCAGCGTGAGCTCGTACCCGGACTCACGCACGTGCTGGCCGAGGTTCTCTTTGAACACCGGATAGTTGTAGTCACCGACCATGAGGATCGGCAGGTCGGGACCGAGGCTGGAGAGCTCCTCCAGCGCCGCCTGGATCTGCTTGCGCCGCAGGGAGTTGAGCGCCGTCAGCGGGGCGGCGTGAAAGCTCGCGACGATGACCTCTCGGCCCAGGTCGATGTCGTGCAGCCGCACGGCCAGCATGCGCTCCTCCGCGGGCTTGAGCACGCGGTCGTGCAGCGACTTCTTCAGCGCGAGGGAGCGCACGTCGCGCGCATCGAAGATGCTTCGCCGATAGTACAGCGCAAGTCCCAGCCGGTTTCGTGCCGTCGCCTCGGCCAGGTGCAGATCGCCGATCTGCGACGGCAGGTCGCTGGAGACCGCCTCCTGCAGGCAGAGGACGTCGGCCCCCGTGCTCTCGACCAGCTCGCCGAGCTCGCCGATCGCCTTGTGCTTGTTGAGGTTGTACGAGATGACCTTCATCCCCCGCCTTCCGTCGCTCTCAGCCTAGGCGGCGGTCCTAGGAATCTGCTCCGTCTTGACACCGGCCGGGGCCTGACGCCTCAGCCGGCGTCCAAGCTGCGGCGTGCGCGAGTCTGCGCGGCGCGTGAGCCGAGCAGATCGTCGGCGGGGTAGCCGACGGCGGTGAGGGTGAGGCCGCGGGCCGCGAGCACCTTGACGTCGCTGGTGCGCACCCCGCCGTCGCGGATCGCGGCGACGTCCGCGACCTGCAGACGCCCTTCGCCGACCGCCGCGCACGCGCCGACGAGGGCGCGCACCATGCTGTGGCAGAACGCGTCGGCCTTCACACGCGCGATCAGGATGCCGCGATCGTCTCGACCCCAACCGAACTCCAGCAGGGTGCGGATGGTCGTCGCCCCCTCCCGCCACTTGCAGTACGCCGCGAAGTCGTGCAGACCGATGAGGGACCGCGCGGCGGCATCCATCGCCTCCACGTCCAGCGCGGCCTTCACGCTGGTCGTGCGCACCCGCTCGAGGGGATCGTATCCGGCGGTGCGATCGGCGATGCGGTACTCGTAGCGGCGCCAGACGGCCGAGAACCTCGCATCGAATCCGTCCGGCGCCACGGCGGTGCGGTGCACCACGACGTCGGGATACGCGCCGAGCACACCGTTGATGCGGGCAGCGAGCGCCTCGGCGGTGCCGGCGCGGCTCGCGGCCAGGCGCTCCTGCTGCCGATCGGTGAGATCGAGGTGGGCGACCTGCCCGGCCGCGTGCACACCGGCATCGGTTCGGCCGGCCACCACCAGCTGCGGATCGCCGCCGAGCACACGGGCCAGCGCCGTTTCGAGCGTGCCCTGGACGGTGCGCAGGCCCGGCTGACGCGCCCACCCGCGGAAGTCGGTGCCGTCGTAGGCGAGATCGAGGCGCAGACGCACGCCTCCCGGCGGATCGGTGACCACGCCGTCTGCCGTCACAGAGCGCCTTGGGACTGCGTGCCGGCCGGCACCGGGGTCATCGTCACGACTTCGGCGGGCCCGGTCACCAGGCCGGCGACGGCGGCCTGCAGAGCCTTCACGGCGTCGCCCTGTGCGTGCGCGGCGAGGGCGGCGGGCTCGGCCCATTTCTCGATCATGACGACCGTCCCGTCCGAGGCGGCGTGGATGGCGTACAGGAGGCATCCGTCCTCGGCGTGGACAGCGTGCATGGCGGCGCTGAGCGCCTCGATGAGCGCGGGGCGCTGACCCTCGACGGGGTGGAAGACGGCGGTGACGACGACGGTCATGGGAGGGGACCTCTCTTCTGGGTGTGGACGTACGTGGCCGGGCTCAGCCGAGGCGCTCGTCCACCTCGGCACGGGTGGGCGGGTTTGCACCGGCGCGCGAGACGGTGATGCCGGCGGTGACGGCGGCACGGCGAAGGGCCGCGGTGAAGGAGGCGGCGTCCTCGAAGATCGCGGGCTCGTCCAGCGCGCTGGAGATGAGGCTCGCCATGTACGCGTCGCCCGCGCCGATCGTGTCGGCGACCGTGACAGGCAGCGCATCGACGGCGCTCACGCCGCCGGGCCCGAGCCCAATCGCTCCCTCGCCACCGCGCGTCATGACCGTCAGGCGGGGCCCGTAGGCTGCGATCTGATGCAGCACGGACTCGGCATCCAGACCCGGATACAGCCATGCGGCATCTTCGTCGCTGAGCTTCACCAGATCGGCGGATGCCGCCGCCTGCGCGAAACGCGCCCGCGCGACCTCGTGCGCGCCGACCAGCGCGGGCCGGATGTTCGGGTCGAGGGTGACGAGCGCGGCACCGGTGTCGGCAGCGCGGCGCAGCACCTCCAGCACGGAGCTGCCGCCGGGCTCGAGGAACAGCGCGATCGAACCGGTGTGGACGATACGCGTCCCCTCCAGGGATGCCGTCGGCACGGCCCAGTCGATCGCGAACTCGTACTCCGCGGAACCGTCGGAACGCAGTCGTGCACGGGCCGTGGACGTCGGGGCATCCGTCCACGACGCCTCGTCGACGAGGGCGCCCGACTCGGTGATCTGGGCGGCAATGCGCTCTCCGCGCTCGTCGCGCCCCAGCCGCGTCAGAAGACGAACGGCGTGCCCCTGACGCGCAAGGCCGACGGCGACGTTGGCAGGGCTGCCGCCCACGAGCTCACGGTCACCCTCGGCGCTCCCGACGATGTCGATGAGCGCTTCACCGATGACCAGCACATCCGTATCCATGTGACCAGTCTGGCGCACCGCACGCGGCGTGCGCGCCCGTCATCAGCGGGCGATGCGGCGGACCCTTCGTGTTCAGGGAGGGTACGTACACTGGAAGATCCGCTCGCGCCGACCCGACGTGGCCGGCGCGGCGCCCGCACGGAACCCGACGGAACCACCACGGAATCTCAGCGCCCGCCATGACCTCCCCCCCTCCGGTACCGCGTTACGCCGGCCTCGACGGCCTGCGCGCGCTCGCCGTCATGCTCGTCGTCGTGTATCACCTGTTCCCCGGCTGGGTGCTGCACAGCGGCTTCGTCGGCGTCGACGTCTTCTTCGTCATCTCGGGTTTTCTCATCACGTCGCTGCTGCTGCGCGAACACGATCGCACCGGGCGCATCGCCCTCCTCGCCTTCTGGTCGCGCCGTGCCCGCCGGCTCCTGCCGGCGCTCGCCGTGGTGGTCACCGTGAGCGCGAGCGTCGCCTGGCTCGTCGGTGGCGATGTTCTGCTGGGACTCGGGCGGCAGGTGCTCGGCGCGATCACGTTCTCCTCCAACTGGGCATCCCTCTCCGCCGGGGCGTCGTACTTCGCGGGAACCCAGCCCGAGCTCCTGCGGAACCTCTGGTCGCTCGCCGTCGAGGAGCAGTTCTACGTGCTCTGGCCACTGCTGCTGCCCGTCTTCCTCCTGCTCCCGCGCCGCGGCATGCGCGCCGCGGTCGCTCTGGTCCTGGCCGCAGCGTCCCTGACATGGGCCGCACAGCTCGCGGTCGCGGGGGCGGGATCAGCCGCGGTCGACCTGACGCGCGCGTACTACGGCACCGACACCCACGCCTTCGGTCTGCTGATCGGCGTCGCGCTGGCGTTCGCGCTGGCGGGACGTACCGCCGGGAGCGCGTCGGCGCAAGAATCGATCGGCGGCGTCGTTCCCGCCTGGACCGCGGTCATCGGGGCCACGAGTGTGCTCGGCATCGTCGTCGTCGGAGCGGTGCCGGACGGCGCGGAGCAGTACCCACTCGTCCCGGCGGCTGCAAGCGCGCTGACAGCGGTCGCGATCGCGGCGGCGACGCACGCCGGCTCATGGCTCGGGCGCGCCCTCGACGTCGCGCCGCTGCGCTGGATCGGCGAACGCTCCTACGGCATCTACCTGTGGCACTGGCCCGTCGTCGTGCTGCTCGCGGTGGCGACGACCGGCGGCTTCCTCGAGCAGTCCGTCCCGGTCGCCGTCGGGCTCGGCGCCGCCGTGCTCACGTTGACCGTGTCCGCAGTCTCCTTCCGCCTGCTCGAACAGCCCGTCCGTCGGCTCGGGTTCCGGGGAGCCGGGCGGGCACTGTGGGCGCGCCTTCATTCGACGCCGTCACGGCGCTTCGGGGCGATCGCGACCGTGGGCGTCGGGGTCCTCGTTCTCGGCGGCACGACGGCCGCCGTCGCCGCCTCACCGCAGGTCAGCTCGAGCCAGGCGGTGGTCGAGGCGGGCCAGCGCGCGCTCGACGCGGCATCCGCCGCCCCCACCCCGCCGTCGGACAGCGCCGATGCCCCCCTGCCCACGCCGACGCCCACAGCGACGGAGGGCCCCGACGGCGAGCCGCTGCCTCCGGCGCCCGTCACCGTGAGCGGCAACCGGGTGACGGCCGTCGGCGACTCGGTGATGCTCGCCTCGGCCGGCGGCCTGCTCGCCGAGCTGCCGGGTGTGCAGATCGACGCCGAGGTGTCGCGCTCGATGTGGGCCGGCAGCAAGATCATCGACCGACTCTCCGATCAGGGCGCCCTGCGCGACTACGTCGTCGTGGGCCTCGGCACCAATGGCCCCGTGGACACTCAGGCACTCCAGGACATCTACGACCGCGTCGGCCGGGAACGCACGCTCGTGCTGGTCACCGCGTTCGCTCCCCGCGACTGGATCCCGGGCGTCAATGCCGAGCTGACCGCGTTCGCGGCGAGCCATCCCGGCGTCGTCATCGCCGACTGGTCCGGCGCGATCGCGCCGCACGCCGATGTGCTCGCCGGCGACGGCATCCATCCGGGCGAGACCGGCGGGCGCATCTACGCCGATACCGTCACCCACGCCGTCGATGCCGTAGCGAATCAGCGCGCGCAGACGCGGTATCAGGTGCAGTTGATCCGCTGGGCCACGACCCGGGCACTCGCCCCCGTGCCGCCCTCCTGAGCCGCTCCACGCCGCCGGCGGGAGCGCTGCCCGCGTCAGATGTGCGCCACCAGGGCGACGGACCGTTCGTCCGCCACGAAGCCCAGCCCCTCGTAGAGGGCGTCGGCGCCCGTCGGGCTCGCGGTGTCGACGTCGAGCACCGCCTTCTGCAGACCGGCATCGGCGATCGCGCGCAACGTCGCCGCGACGACCGCGGGAGCCAGTCCCTGCCGACGGCGCGCCCGCACGACACCGATGAGGTCGATGTACGAGTTCGAGGCGCCCAGACTCGCCCAGTCCTCCTCGTTCACCGACGCGAGACAGAAAGCGGCGATGGTGCCGTCGGCCTCGACGACCAGCCGGGACAGATCGGGGCGGAAGAACTCGCCGCCGACGAACTTGGCCCACGACTCGGGCTGGCTCGGCAGGCTTCCCCAGTGATCGCGGAACGCATCGTTGCGCGCCAGACGTGCGTCGTCATCACGATCGTGCGTGTACGCCACGATGCGCAGCCCGCTCTCCTGCGCCGCGGCCGGCAGCGACACCTCCGGCGCACCGTCGGTCAGATCCCGCAGCATCGTGGCGAACCAGCGTTCGGCGGCCAGACCCGCCGACTCGGCGAGCCTCTGATTGCCGCGGTTCGACTCCTCGGCGTACACCCGCAGCTGAGCGCTCCAGTCTTCGCCCGGCACGCCGGGCAGCGCGCCCGCGGCCTCCGCCAGCTGCTCGAGGCCGCGCGCGTACTGCCAGCCGAACACCGCGCTGCCGATCCCGCGGCGCCACAGCATCGGCAGCACCGCACCCGACAGGTGCACGTTCAGGGCGCCCTCGCGCGAAGGGTGGAGGAAGGAGCTTCCGAACGCGATCACCGTACTCTCGGCATCCAGCGCCAGCACGGTGTCGCGGGAGTGGTCGATGTGCGCAAGATCGAAGGTGTCGGCGACGTCGTCGCGCGGAGTGGTCCAGGTCGGGTGGTCGACACGGTCCGCCGCCACCATCACGGCGTGGACGGCGTCGATGTCGTCGGCCGTCGCAGTGCGCCACGACGCGACCTCCGGATGCCGTGGCAGCACCGGTCCGAGCTCGGATCCGGACCGGCGGCGGAACTGGTCGATGCGCGCACTCAGCGATGGCTCACTCACTCGGGCCACTGTAGTTGGGACGCGCGTGGGGCGCACGCGCGGAGCCGGCCGAGGCGCGAAAAGAGAAGGCCCGCACCCCTGACGGGCGCGGGCCTTCTCAAACGACAGCCGTGCTTACTTCGCGGCGTCCTCGGCAGCAGCCTCGGCCGCGGCGCCCTCCTCGGGCGACTCGGCACCTGCGGCGGCGGCGGCGTCGTCGGCGACGACCTCGTCCGCGGCATCCTGAGCCTCGTCGGCCTCGGCGACCGCCTCGGTGGCGGTCTCCTCGGCGACATCCTCATCCTTGGCCGGGGCGGCGACCGGAGCGGCCGCAGCCGCCTTCTTGGTCGACTTCGGCTTCGGGTTGACCGGCTCGAGGACGAGCTCGATCACGGCCATGGGCGCGTTGTCACCCTTGCGGTTGCCGATCTTCGTGATGCGGGTGTAACCGCCCTCACGCTCGGCGACCAGCGGCGCGATCTCGGCGAACAGCTCGTGGACGGCGTCCTTGTTGCCGAGCACGGACAGCACGCGACGACGAGCGTGCAGGTCGCCGCGCTTGGCGAAGGTGACCATGCGCTCGGCGAGCGGACGCAGGCGCTTGGCCTTGGTCTCGGTCGTCGTGATCGACTTGTGGGTGAACAGCGCCGAGGCCAGGTTGGCCAGCAGCAGACGCTCGTGGGCGGGGCCGCCTCCGAGGCGGGGACCCTTGGTGGGCTTGGGCATGTCAGTTACTCCAGAGGGAAAAGGTCAGCGAACCGGTCGGGGCCGGTGCGCACAGAAGGTCTTGCCGTTGCGAGCGCGGAGGCTCAGAGGGCCTCGTCGTCGTAGCCGCCGTAGAAGTGCGCACCGTCGAACCCGGGGACCGAGTCCTTCAGCGACAGGCCGAGGGAGACGAGCTTGTCGCGCACCTCGTCGACCGACTTCTGACCGAAGTTGCGGATGTTCATCAGCTGCGTCTCGGAGAGGGCGACCAGCTCGGACACCGTGTTGATGCCCTCACGCTTGAGGCAGTTGTACGAACGCACCGACAGATCGAGGTCCTCGATCGGCATCGACAGCTCGTTGGTGAGAACCTCGGCGACCGGCGCGGGGCCGATCTCGATGCCCTCGGCCTCGACGTTCAGCTCGCGGGCGAGACCGAACAGCTCGGTGAGCGTGCGACCGGCCGACGCGACGGCATCCCGCGGGGAGATCGACGGCTTGGCCTCGACGTCCAGGACGAGCTTGTCGAAGTCGGTGCGCTCACCGGCACGGGTCGCGTCGACGCGGTACGAGACCTTCAGGACGGGCGAGTAGATCGAGTCGATCGGGATCTGACCCGCCTCGGCGTACTCGTTGCGGTTCTGCGTGGCCGACACGTAGCCGCGGCCGCGCTCGATCGTGAGCTCCAGCTCGAACTTCGCCGAGTCGTTGAGCGTCGCGATGACCAGCTCGGGGTTGTGCACCTCGACACCCGCCGGAGCGGAGATGTCGGCAGCGGTGACCTCACCGGCGCCGGTCTTGCGCAGGTACGCGGTGATCGGCTCGTCGCGCTCCGAGGAGACGACCAGCTGCTTGATGTTGAGGATGATCTCGGTGACATCCTCCTTCACGCCCGGGATGGTGCTGAACTCGTGCAGCACGCCGTCGATGCGGATGCTGGTGACAGCCGCGCCGGGGATCGAGGACAGCAGGCTGCGGCGCAGCGCGTTGCCGATCGTGTAGCCGAAGCCTGGCTCCAGCGGCTCGATGACGAAGCGGCTGCGGAACTCGCCGATCTTCTCCTCGGTCAGAGTGGGACGCTGTGCAATGAGCACTATGTGTTCCTTTCCGTCACGTGCCCGCTATATGACACGTGCGATTGCAAGAGGTGTTGAGTTTTCAAAGGCGACGGATGCCGGGTGCCCCCGTCACACGGGGGCACCCGGCCCGGAAGTCAGACGCGGCGACGCTTCGGCGGGCGGCAGCCGTTGTGCGCCTGCGGGGTGACGTCGGAGATCGACCCCACCTCGAGGCCGGCGGCCTGCAGCGAGCGGATCGCGGTCTCGCGCCCCGAACCCGGGCCCTTCACGAAGACGTCGACCTTCTTGACGCCGTGCTCGGCGGCCTGGCGGGCAGCCGACTCGGCGGCCATGCCGGCGGCGTACGGGGTCGACTTGCGCGAGCCCTTGAAGCCCACTCCACCCGAGGACGCCCAGCTGATGACGGCGCCCGAGGGGTCGGTGATCGAAACGATCGTGTTGTTGAACGTCGACTTGATGTGGGCCTGGCCCAGCGCGATGTTCTTCTTCTCCTTGCGACGCGGCTTGCGCGCAGCAGTCTTGGCCTGTGCCATGTGTCTGTTCTCCTAAACCTGTACCGGGGGGCCGCGCTTACTTGCGGCCGGCCTTCTTCTTGCCGGCGACGGTGCGCTTCGGGCCCTTGCGGGTACGCGCGTTGGTCTTGGTGCGCTGACCGCGCACCGGAAGGCCGCGGCGGTGACGCAGACCCTCGTACGAGCCGATCTCGACCTTGCGGCGGATGTCGGCGGCGACCTCGCGGCGAAGGTCACCCTCCACCTTGTAGTTGCCTTCGATGTGGTCGCGCAGCGCGACCAGCTGGTCGTCGGTGAGGTCCTTGACGCGGATCGACTCGTCGATCTCGGTGGCCTTGAGGATCTCGACCGAACGGGTACGGCCGATGCCGTAGATGTACGTGAGGGCGATCACCACGCGCTTGTCGCGCGGGATGTCAACGCCGGCAAGACGTGCCATGCGGTTCTCCTAGGAGTAGTGGAGGTGTGGAGCAGGATCGGTGCCCGGGCCTCCGCCCCGAGGTGTCCCCTCCGAAGAGGCTCTGATCCTGCCTGTGTGCGTATTGAGTTGTGTCTTCGTCGTGAGGTGTCGACTCGGCCCTGCGGGCCTCACGCGTCCTCGAGCCGCGAGCGACTCAGCCCTGGCGCTGCTTGTGACGCGGGTTCGACTTGCAGATCACCATGACGCGACCGTGGCGACGGATGACCTTGCAGTGGTCGCAGATGGGCTTGACGGAGGGGTTGACCTTCATGATTTTCCTGTTCGCTGTCTTCGAGTCGGACGGGATGCCTCGGCATCCGCCCGCTCGTTACTTCTCGACCGGTCTAGCGGTAGCGGTAGACGATGCGACCGCGCGTGAGGTCGTAGGGCGAGAGCTCCACGACGACGCGGTCTTCGGGGATGATGCGGATGTAGTTCTGCCGCATCTTGCCGGAGATCGTGGCGAGTACCTTGTGTCCGTTGGTGAGCTCAACGCGGAACATCGCGTTGGGCAGCGCTTCAGACACGACGCCCTCGATTTCGATGACACCGTCTTTCTTAGCCATAGCCTCGCTGACGCTTGTGCAGACCGGTCGGTCTGCGGTGAGTGGGATGTGGTGCGGCGACACGCCAATGAAGGCGCAAGGCACCAAAGATTCAGTGTACGTGATAGAGGGCCGCACGGCAAACTGCCGTACGGCCCTCTCGCTCGTCTCAGACGCGCATCACGTCGTCAGCCCTTGAGGTTGGCGACGATGTCCGTCTGGGGGTTGAAGGTGACGTTCACGAAAGCACCGTTCACCACCAGCGTCGGTGTCCCCTTGGCGCCGTCGGGCAGACCGTGCGCCTGGACGAACTTGATGTACTTGCCCGAGGTGATCGCCTTCTCGAGATCACTCGTGACGTTGACGCCCGCGCCCTTGGCGATCGAGACGATCTGGTCGTCCGAGAGACCGGGCGAGCTCTCCTGCGGCTGGTTCTGGAACATCGCCTCCATGAACGCGTAGGCGTTGGCGGGGTCCGCCTCGGCGACGGCGAACATCGCACTGGCCGAGCGGCTGGAGAACTTCGTTCCCTGCGACGCCCGGTCGAGGATGGACACGGGGTGGATGTTGAGGGTGATCTTGTTGTCGGAGACGAGCTGCTTGATCGTCTCACCCTCGGTCTTCTCGAACTGGTTGCAGATCGGGCACATGAAGTCGACGTAGGTGTCGACGACGTCGGGGCCGCTGCCGAAGGAGATCGCACCGGTATCCGTGTTGATGTTGCTCGACGAAGGCTGCGCGCCGGGTCCGGAGCTGACGTTGTTCATCCACACGACAAGGCCGATGACCAGCGCGACCACGACGACGGCCGCCACGCTCACCCAGATCGCGAACCAGTTCCTCTTACCCGCTGCTGCCTGCGCCATAACCTCGATGCCTCTCCGATGTGCGGCTGTCGCCGCCGTTCTCCCATTGTGGCTCACACGGTCTTATGCGTTGCCCGTGAAAGCCGTGACTTCGCCCCCCAACCCGTGCCGAACCGCTATCTCTTCCGCGAGCCGCCATGTCCTCGCGCGCCCTTTCGCGTCGGTTCGGCACGTTCGTAGCGGCTCGGCGTGACTCGTCAGCGTTGCGGATGGATGCCGAACGCGCGCAGTGGGGTGCCCTGGGGAGGAGCCTTCACGCACCCCGCGAGCCGCTCCTGCGGCGCCGAACCGAAATGCTGCGGCGCCGAGGATGATGTCGGCTCGCGCGAAGGATGGCGGTTCGCGGGGAGGAGGGCGCGGGCAGTGGGGCGCTCAGGCGATGGGGGTCGGTGTGACGCCGAACGGGGCGAGGCCCGCCGCGCCGCCGTCGGCAGCGGTCAGCACCCAGATGCCGTTCTCGTGCACCGCGACGCTGTGCTCCCAGTGACTGCCGTCGCTGCCGTCGACGGTGGTGACCGTCCAGTCGTCGTCCTCGACGAAGGTCTCCTCAGAGCCGACGGTGACCATGGGCTCGATCGCGACGCACAGGCCCGGACGCACCGCGGGGCCCAGGTCGGACACCCGATAGTTGAAGATCGTCGGCCCCTCGTGCATCCGGCGGCCGATGCCGTGGCCGACGTAGTCGCGAAGGATGCCGTAGCTCTCCCCCGAGCGCTCGATGTAGCCCTGCACCGCGTCACCGATCTCTCCGACGCGCGACGCCGAGGCGAGCGCGGCCACCCCCGCCCAGAGCGAGCCCTCGGTCACCTGCGAAAGCCGCTGGCGCGACGCCTGCACAGCCGGATCCCCGCCGGGGACGACCACCGTGATGGCCGAGTCGCCGTTCCAGCCCTTGAACTGCGCACCGGCATCGATCGAGACGATGTCGCCCGGCTCGAGCACCCGCTCCCCGGGGATGCCGTGCACGACCTGATCGTTCACCGAGATGCAGGTCGTGTGGCGGTAGCCGCGCACGAGCTGGAAGTTCGACTCGGCCCCGCGGGCGAGGATGACCTCGGATGCCGCGGCATCCAGCTCAGCCGTGGTCACACCCGGGGCGATCAGTGCACGCACGGCATCCAGCGCGGCCGCCGTGATCAGGCCCGGCTCGACCATCGAGCGCAGCTGCGCCGGGGTCTTGTACAGGGAGCGACGAAGTCCCATCAGGAGGCGGCGATGCCGCGAGCTTCCAGCGCGGCCTGAATCTGGGCGTAGACCTCGTCCAGCGATCCGACGCCGTCGATCTGATCGACGATGCCCCGCTCGCGGTAGAGATCGAGGATCGGCGCGGTCTCGGACTCGTAGATGGCCAGACGCTTCGCGATCGATTCGGCGTTGTCGTCGGCACGGCCCTGCTCGGTCGCCCGCAGCGACAGGCGCTGGATGGACTCGTCGCGCGGCACGACCAACTCGATCACCGCCGTGAGCGGCTCGCCCCGCTCATCGAGGAAGCCGTCGAGGTCGCCGACCTGGCCGAGGTTGCGCGGGTAGCCGTCCAGCAGGAAGCCGTTCGCGGCATCCGCCTGAGCGAGCCGGTCGCGGACGATCTCCCCCGTCAGGGTGTCCGGCACGAGGTCGCCGGCGTCGATGATCGCCTTGACCTTCAGGCCGAGCTCCGTGCCTTCCTTGACGTTGGCGCGGAACACGTCCCCCGTCGAGACAGCGGGAATGCCGAGGGCATCGGCGATGCGCACGCCCTGGGTGCCCTTGCCCGAGCCCTGCGGTCCGATGATGAGCAGTCGCGCAGCGGTCATCGCAGCAGCCCTTCGTAGTGGCGCTGCTGCAGCTGGGCGTCGATCTGCTTGACCGTCTCCAGACCCACACCGACGATGATGAGGATCGACGCGCCGCCGAACGGGAAGTTCTGGTTAGCGCTGACCGTCGCGAGCGCCACCAGCGGCAGCAGCGCGATGAGGCCGAGGTAGATCGAGCCGGGCAGCGTGATGCGCGTCAACACGTAGTCGAGGTACTCGGCCGTCGGACGACCTGCACGGATGCCGGGGATGAACCCGCCGTACTTCTTCATGTTGTCGGCGACCTCGACGGGGTTGAAGGTGATCGCGACGTAGAAGTAGGTGAACCCGACGATGAGCAGGAAGTACAGCAGCATGTAGAGCGGGTGATCGCCCTTGGTGAGGTACTGCTGGATCCAGGTCACCCAGCCCGGGATGTTGCCGTTGGCGTCCGGCGTCTGATTGAACTGGGCTATCAGTGCCGGGATGTACAGCAGCGAGGAGGCGAAGATGACCGGCACGACACCCGCCATGTTCACCTTGATCGGGATGTACGTGTTCGTGCCGCCGAGGGTGCGACGCCCGACCATGCGCTTGGCGTACTGCACGGGGATGCGCCGCTGCGACTGCTCGACGAAGACGACGAGAGCGACGACGACGATGCCGACGGCCAGCACGAGGAGGAAGACCTCGAAACCGCGCGACGTGGCGATGGCCCACATGGCCGCCGGGAACTGCGCCGCGATCGAGGTGAAGATGAGGATGGACATGCCGTTGCCCACGCCGCGCTCGGTGACGAGCTCGGCGAACCACATGATGAGGCCGGTGCCGGCGGTCAGCGTGATGATCATCAGCAGCTGGGCCCACCACACATCGTTGGTCAGCAGAGCGTTGCACTCGGCGATGCCGGTCCTGCCGAACAGCTGGCCCGAGCGCGCCACGGTGACAAGTGTCGTGGACTGCAACAGCGCGAGGGCGATCGTCAGGTAGCGGGTGTACTGCGTGAGCTTGGCCTGACCGGCCTGCCCCTCCTTGTACAGCGCCTCGAAGTGCGGGATGACCACGCGCAGCAGCTGCACGATGATCGTCGCGGTGATGTAGGGCATGACGCCCAGGGCGAAGATCGACAGCTGGAGCAGCGCACCGCCGGAGAACAAGTTGACCAGCGAGAGCAGACCCTCACTCGCGGAACCGGTCTGCTGCAGGCAGGACTGCACGTTCGGGAAGCTCACGAAGGGCGCCGGAACGTGCGCACCGAGGCGATAGATGGCGATGATCGCGAGGGTGAAGAAGATCTTCCGCCGGAGATCCGGGGTGCGGAAGACCCGCGCGATGGCGCTGACGGCGCTGAACAAGGGGATTTCCTCCAGAGAGCTGACCGGTGTCTCGATGCGGATCCGAGGACACCGCTTCCAGAGTACGGCAACAGGGGCCGGAGGCTCGCCTCCGGCCCCTGCCGTGGAATTACTTGACCGAACCGCCTGCGGCGACGATCTTCTGCTCGGCCGAACCCGAGACCTTGTCGACGGCGACGGTGAGCTTGACCGAGATGTCGCCGGTGCCGAGCACCTTGACCTTCTCGTTCTTGCGCACCGCACCCTTGGCGACGAGGTCGCTGACGGTGACGTCGCCACCGGCCGGGTACAGCTCAGCCAGCTTGTCGAGGTTGACCACCTGGTACTCGACGCGGAACGGGTTCTTGAACCCGCGCAGCTTCGGCGTACGCATGTGCAGCGGCATCTGGCCGCCCTCGAAACCGGCCTTCACCTGGTAACGGGCCTTCGTACCCTTGGTGCCACGACCGGCGGTCTTGCCCTTCGAGCCCTCACCGCGACCGACACGGGTCTTTGCGGTGTTGGAGCCCGGGACCGGACGCAGGTGGTGGACCTTGAGCACACCGGGGCGCGACACCTCGGCATCCGCCTTCTTGGCGGGAGCCTTCTTCGCGGCCGGCTTCTCGGCGGTCTTCTTGGCAGCCGGCTTGGCGGCGGCCTTCTTCTCGGTGTTCTTCACAGCGACCTCTTCGGTCGCCTTCTCAGCCTTCTCGGCCATCAGTCGATCTCCTCAACCTTGACGAGGTGGGCGACAGCCTTGACGTAGCCGCGCGTCTGCGCGTCGTCGGGACGGACGACCGAGTCGCCGATCCGCTTCAGGCCGAGCGAACGCAGCGTGTCACGCTGGTTCTGCTTCTCGCTCACCTTGGACTTGACCTGGGTCACCTTGAGACGCGCGGCCATCAGGCACCTACCTTCGCAGCGGCCGCGGCGTCGGCCTCGGCACGGATCAGACGGGCCGGAGCCACCTGGTCGAAGTCGAGACCGCGACGCGCGGCGACCGCGCGGGGCTCCTCGAGCTGTTTCAGCGCCTCGACGGTCGCGTGCACGATGTTGATCGTGTTCGACGAACCGAGCGACTTGGAGAGCACGTCGTGGATACCGGCGCACTCGAGCACGGCGCGCACCGGGCCACCGGCGATGACACCGGTACCGGCGGCGGCCGGACGCAGGAGCACGACACCGGCAGCGGCCTCACCCTGCACCGGGTGCGGGATGGACGAGCCGGTGCGGGGCACGCGGAAGAAGTTGCGCTTGGCCTCTTCGACACCCTTGGAGATGGCGAGGGGGACCTCACGCGCCTTGCCGTAGCCGACGCCGACGAGACCGTTGCCGTCACCCACGACGACGAGCGCCGTGAAGCTGAAGCGGCGACCGCCCTTGACGACCTTCGACACGCGGTTGATCGTCACGACGCGCTCGAGGAACTGGCTCTTCTCGGCGTCGCGCGAACCACGGTCGCGGTTGGGGTTGCGCTCGCGACCGCCACGACGGGGCTCGCGGGCCTCGCGCTCGACGGGAGCGGTGGCCGCAGCCTGCTCGGTCACTTCGTTCTCCACATTCTGAGTAGTTGCATCGCTCACAGGTTCAGACCTCCCTCGCGGGCGCCCTCGGCGATCGCTGCGACACGGCCCGCGTAGCGGTTGCCACCGCGGTCGAACACGACGTCCGAGAAACCGGCCGCCTTGGCGCGCTCGGCGACGAGCTCGCCGACCTTGCGGGCCTTGGCGGTCTTGTCACCGTCGAACGTGCGCAGGTCCGACTCGAGAGTCGACGCCGACGCGACGGTCACGCCCTTGCTGTCGTCCACGAGCTGGACGAAGACGTGGCGGGCCGAGCGGGTGACGACGAGGCGCGGACGGGCCTCGGTGCCCACGACCTTCTTGCGAAGGCGCAGGTGACGACGCGAACGCGCGTCGCTCTTCGACTTGACAGCCATGATTACTTACCAGCCTTTCCGGCCTTGCGGCGAACGACCTCGCCCGCGTAGCGCACACCCTTGCCCTTGTAGGGCTCGGGCTTGCGGATCTTGCGGATGTTCGCGGCGGCCTCACCGACGGCCTGCTTCGAGATGCCGCTGACGGTGAGCTTGTTGTTGCCCTCGACGGTCAGCGTGATGCCGGCCGGCGCCTCGACGAGAACCGGGTGCGAGAAGCCGAGCGCGAACTCGACCGCCGTCCCCTTCTGCGCGACGCGGTAACCGGTGCCGACGACCTCGAGGCCCTTGGTGTAGCCCTGGGTGACGCCGATGATGTTGTTGTTGATGAGGGTACGGGTCAGTCCGTGCAGCGAACGCGACTCGCGCTCGTCGTCGGGACGCGAGACCAGAACCTGGTTCTCCTCGACCTTGACCTCGATGGGCTTGGCGACGGAGAGCGCGAGCTCGCCCTTCGGGCCCGTGACCGTGACATCCTGGCCGTCGACCGAAACGGTCACGCCGGCGGGGATGTCGATGGGAAGACGTCCAATACGCGACATGTCAGATCACCACACGTAGGCGAGGACTTCCCCACCCACGCCCTTCTGCTCTGCCTGACGGTCGGTGAGAAGACCGGAGGAGGTGGACAGGATCGCGACGCCCAGGCCGCCGAGAACCTTGGGGATCTCGGTCGAGCGTGCGTACACGCGCAGACCCGGCTTCGACACGCGCTTGATGCCGGCGATCGACCGCTCGCGGTTCGGGCCGTACTTCAACGTGAGGGTGAGGGTCTGGCCGACGCGGGCGTCGGAGACCTCCCAGCCGGAGATGTAGCCCTCCTGCTGGAGGATCTCGGCGATGTGGGTCTTGAGCTTCGAGCTCGGCAGCGACACGGAGTCGTGGTGCGCCGAGTTCGCGTTGCGCAGACGGGTCAGCATGTCAGCGACCGGGTCTGTCATCGTCATTTCTTGGTTTCCTTTGTTCAGCGGTTTCGGATGCCGTTACACGACAGCCGACCTTCTTGATGGACCGACCGGAGAGGTCGGGGGGTGTCAGGCCTGGTTCTCGTCCGTCTTGAACGGGAAGCCCAGCTGGCGCAGCAGCGACCGGCCCTCGTCATCCGTCTTCGCCGTGGTGACGATCGTGATGTCGAAGCCGCGGACGCGGTCGATCTTGTCCTGGTTGATCTCGTGGAAGACCGACTGCTCCTGCAGACCGAACGTGTAGTTGCCGTGACCGTCGAACTGCTTGGGCGACAGGCCGCGGAAGTCGCGGATACGCGGCAGGGCGAGGTTCACGAGACGGTCCAGGAACTCCCAGGCACGGTCACCGCGGAGGGTGACGTGCGCACCGATGGCCTGACCCTCGCGCAGCTTGAACTGCGCGATGGACTTGCGGGCCTTCGTGACGACCGGCTTCTGGCCGGTGATCTTGGTGAGGTCGTCGACCGCACCGTCGATCACCTTGGAGTCGCGAGCTGCCTCGCCGACACCGGTGTTCACGACGACCTTGACGATCCCGGGGATCTGCATGACGTTGGCGTAGCCGAACTCGTCCTGCAGGGCCTTCTTGATCTCGCCCTGGTACTTCTGCTTCAGGCGGGGCTGGATCTTGCCAGCCGCCGCGGCAGTGGTGCTGCTCATGTTCAGAGGTCCTTGCCGCTCTTCTTCGCGTAGCGCACGCGGACGGTGCGCTTCACGCCATCCTTCGTCTGCTCCTCGACACGGTGACCGACCTTGGTCGGCTTCTTGGTCGAGGGGTCGACGAGGGCGACGTTGGAGATGTGGATCGGGGCTTCCATCGTCTCGATGCCGCCCGTCTTGGTGCCGCGCTGGGACTGACCCACACGGTTGTGCTTCGTGACGTAGTTGACGCCCTCGACGATGACGCGGTTCTGCTCGACGAGAACGTCGAGAACCTTGCCCTGCTTGCCGCGGTCGCCGCCCTTGTCCTGCTTCTTGCCAGTGATGACCTGAACCAGGTCACCCTTCTTGATCTTGGCCATGACGGTCAGATCACCTCCGGTGCGAGCGACACGATCTTCATGAACTTCTTGTCACGAAGCTCACGGCCGACCGGTCCGAAGATGCGGGTGCCGCGGGGCTCCCCGTCGTTCTTCAGGATGACGGCGGCGTTCTCGTCGAACTTGATGTAGGAGCCGTCGGGACGACGGACCTCCTTCTTGGTGCGAACGATGACGGCCTTGACCACATCGCCCTTCTTGACGTTGCCGCCGGGGATCGCGTCCTTGACGGTCGCGACGATGATGTCGCCGAGACCGGCGTAACGGCGGTTGGAACCGCCGAGCACACGGATCGTGAGCAGCTCCTTGGCGCCGGTGTTGTCGGCGACCTTGAGGCGGGACTCAGTCTGGATCATTTCTTACTTCGCCTTCTCGAGGATCTCGACCAGACGCCACCGCTTGGTGGCGCTGAGCGGCCGGGTCTCGTTGATCAGCACGAGGTCGCCGATGCCGGCGCTGTTCTGCTCGTCGTGGGCCTTGACCTTCGACGTGCGACGGATGACCTTGCCGTAGAGCGGGTGCTTCACGCGGTCCTCGACCTCGACGACGATCGTCTTGTCCATCTTGTCGCTGACGACGTAGCCGCGACGCGACTTGCGGTAGCCACGGGCGTTCGCATCGCGCACGTCGTGAGCGGCCGACTCGTGACCGGCAGCGGGCGCCTCGACGACAGCCTCGGCGGCCGGCGCCTTCTTGGCGGCCTTCTTCTCGGTGGTCTCAGCCATCACTCGGCCTCTTCCTTCGTGGCCTCGGCAGCGTCATCCGCCTTCTTGGCCTTCGTCTTCTTCGCCTTGGACGCGACCTCGACGGGCGCGGGCGTGGCACGGATGCCCAGCTCGCGCTCGCGGATCACGGTGTAGAGCCGCGCGATGTCGCGCTTGACCGCGCGGATGCGGCCGTGGCTCTCGAGCTGGCCGGTAGCCGACTGGAAGCGCAGGTTGAACAGCTCTTCCTTGGCCTTGCGCAGCTCTTCGACGAGGCGCTGGTCCTCGAACGTGTCCAGCTCGCTCGGAGCGAGCGTCTTGGTTCCGACGGCCATTACGCGTCGCCCTCCTCGCGCTTGATGATGCGTGCCTTCAGGGGCAGCTTGTGGATTGCACGGGTGAGCGCCTCGCGAGCGAGCTGCTCGTTGACGCCCGCGACCTCGAACAGGACGCGACCCGGCTTGACGTTGGCGACCCACCACTCCGGCGAACCCTTACCGGAACCCATGCGGGTTTCGGCCGGCTTCTTGGTGAGCGGACGGTCGGGGTAGATGTTGATCCACACCTTGCCGCCACGCTTGATGTGACGGGTCATCGCGATACGAGCGGACTCGATCTGACGGTTGGTCACATACGCGGGGGTGAGGGCCTGGATGCCGAACTCGCCGAAGGAGACCTTCGTGCCGCCGGTGGCCTGGCCCGAGCGCCCCGGGTGGTGCTGCTTGCGGTACTTGACCTTACGGGGAATAAGCATTATGCCGATGCTCCTTCTGCGACGGGCGCCTCGTTGCGGGGCGCGCGACGACGGTCGCCACCACGGTCGTCACGACCGCGAGGCGCCTTCGGCGCGTTGGCCTGCTCGCGAGCGAGCTCCTTGTTGGTGAGGTCGCCCTTGTAGATCCAGACCTTCACACCGATGCGGCCGAAGGTGGTCTTGGCCTCGTAGAAGCCGTAGTCGATGTTCGCGCGCAGCGTGTGCAGCGGCACACGACCCTCGCGGTAGAACTCCGAGCGGCTCATCTCGGCGCCGCCGAGGCGGCCCGAGACCTGGATGCGGATGCCCTTGGCGCCGGCGCGCTGCGCGCCCTGCAGACCCTTGCGCATCGCGCGGCGGAAGGCCACGCGGGCGGAGAGCTGCTCGGCGATGCCCTGGGCGACCAGCTGAGCGTCGGCCTCGGGGTTCTTGACCTCGAGGATGTTCAGCTGGATCTGCTTGCCCGTGAGCTTCTCGAGGTCGGCACGGATGCGCTCGGCCTCGGCGCCGCGGCGTCCGATGACGATGCCGGGGCGGGCGGTGTGGATGTCGACGCGGACACGGTCACGCGTGCGCTCGATCTCGATCCCGCTCACGCCGGCGCGGTCCAGCTGCGTCTGGAGGAGCTTGCGGATCTTGATGTCCTCGGCCACGTAGTCGGCGTAACGCTGGCCCGGCTTCGTGGAGTCGGAGAACCAACGCGACACGTGGTCCGTGGTGATGCCGAGGCGGAAGCCGTAGGGGTTGACCTTCTGTCCCATTACTTGCTCGCCTTCTTGCTGGTCTCGGCAACCTCGGGGGTCGCGAGCTGGATGGTGATGTGGCTCGTGCGCTTCTTGATCTGGAAGGCGCGACCCTGGGCGCGGGGACGGAAGCGCTTGAGCGTCGACCCCTCGTCCACGTACGCGTTGGCCACGTACAGGTCCTGCTCGTCCAGGAACTCGCTGTCCTTGTCGGCCTTCACGCGGGCGTTGGCGATCGCCGACTCCACGAGCTTGTAAATCGGCTCACTGGCAGCCTGCGGGGCGAACTTCAGGATGGCCAGGGCCTCCTGAGCCTGCTTTCCCTTGATCAGCGCGACGACACGACGAGCCTTCTGAGGGGTCACGCGGATGTGCTTCACGCGTGCGATGGATTCCACCATTTCTCTCCTCCTCTAGTCCTCTCTGGAACGCCACCGCGTCAGCGGCGGCGACCCTTCTTGTCGTCCTTCTCGTGGCCGCGGAAGGTGCGGGTGGGCGCGAACTCGCCCAGCTTGTGACCGACCATGGTCTCGGACACGAACACGGGGATGTGCTTGCGTCCGTCGTGCACCGCGATGGTGTGTCCCAGCATGGCGGGGATGATCATCGAACGGCGCGACCAGGTCTTGATGACGTTCTTGGTGCCGGCATCGTTCTGCGAGACGACCTTGCGAAGCAGGTGCTCGTCGACGAAGGGGCCCTTCTTCAGGCTGCGAGGCATCTTCCTCTACTCCTACTTGCGCTTCTTGCCGGCGTTGCGACGACGGACGATGTACTTGTCGCTTTCCTTGTTGGCGTGGCGGGTGCGACCCTCAGCCTGGCCCCAAGGAGAAACGGGGTGACGTCCACCGGACGTCTTGCCCTCACCACCACCGTGGGGGTGGTCGACCGGGTTCATCGCGACACCGCGGACGGTCGGGCGGATGCCCTTCCAGCGGTTGCGGCCG
>NZ_MKRU01000099.1:0-5675 GCF_001897985.1 Microbacterium sp. 69-7
CGAACCAGCCGCCGACCCTCGACTACACCCTCAACTGCGAAGAGCCGGCAGCGTCGACGTTGGTGCGTCTCGATCTCACCATCTCGAGCACGCGCTCAGGTAACTCGGACAGGCGCGGTCTGACCATACGACCAGGTCTCCTCTCGGAAGCAGCCGCATCCTTTCGATCACTCATTGCGGGAACCCAATGGGAGACAAGAGCCCGTCCTGGCGCCGCGAGCGGGGATGCCTCAATTACTCTTGATCTCCCAGAGCACGAAATCGATGTCCGGAGAATCGAGAACCGGTTTATAGAACTCACGAATCACAGCGAAGTACGCAGGATAGATCGCCTCTGAGTAGTCATGCTTCTTCCGAGTCACGATGAAGGGCACTCGCTTGTCCTCGACGAAACTACGGAACTTGTCAACGGTCCAGGAGAAAAGGATCGCGTCTTCGTAGAAGGGACGCGAAATCTGGAAGCCGACGTCCTTGGGCCCGATGATAGGCGTGCCTTCAGGGACGATCTTCTCTGCGTCTTCGACGAAAGAGTTCATGCCGCGCTCACCGTAGTAGTAACGCGTCGAGTATTGCGCTGTGGCATTGACCGTCGCCGCGCTCGCCTGCACCATCACCGGCGTGACGAGCAGTGCCAGCGCAACGCTGGAGCTGATCAACGATCGCATGTTCACAATGGAGCCCTCGTCATCAACCGGGCGAACAAGCAAGAGAGCGACAGCGAAGACCACAGCTACCGCGACCAGACACGCCGCGGATAGCACCGTGAGATCCCACAGGCTACGACCGTCGACGCGCTCGTCATGGGTGAGCAGACCAAACATGCCAGCTGCCCCTGCGATGAGGATTCCCACAGATGCTGCAGCCACCCAGCGGCCGCGCGGAGTCCGGAAGCCGGCCATTGAGCGTTTGGGTACCACGCTCAGCAACGTCGTGGCTGCCAACGCGAACATGGGCACGACGATGGGCGTGTATTTGGGGAACTGGAAGGGGCTGGCAGAGATTACCGCGTATCCGAGGACGATGAACACGCCCGCGGATGCAAGCAGCACCACAAACCGAGAGTCGGCCTCTTTTCCACGCCTCACTGCGAGCACGACTGCAGCAACCAGTGCGGCGAGGACGATGGACGGGCCCACCCAGACAAGTGTCGATCCGGGCCCGTCGAGCAGGGTGGCGATCGCTCCCGACAGGCCTCCTCTGCCGGGGGTGCGCGATGAGACGGAAACGAAGACGTAGTCGAACGGGAGGCGCGCGTCGTAGCCAATAAGTACTCCACCGAGAACGAGCAGACCGAGCGCGACCGCTGTGCCGACGACGAACCCGACGACGACAGTGAGCGCCTTCTTCCACTGCTGACCCTGCGACAGCAACGCCGCAACACCAACAATGAGTGCGATGAAGCCGGTGATCGTGAACTTCGTCGCGACGGACAGCGTCGCGAACCCGACAATCAGCAGAGCCAAGCGGGGTGAGATCGTATCTTGTTTAACGACTGCCGCGAGCCAGATTCCCAGCGCGACGACAAGGAATCCAAAAGAGCCATCGATGTCCGGAATCAGCGCGCCGCTGACAACCTGAGGGCTCCACAAAACAAGCGCAGACAGTGCCACGTACGCGATCTGGGGCGCCCTCGGCATAATCCTGCGAAGCACGAGGAACAAAACGAAAATCGAGATTAGAACGCAGACCAAGCCAAATGCACGGACGGAGAATGGCGAGAATCCGAACAGCCCGACGAACCCAGCCAAGAGGTAGTCGTAGAGCGGCGGGTGCCAGAGTCCGAAGTCGGCGGGTCGTAGCTCACCGTTGTAGTAGAAGGGTGCGCCGTTTTTCAGAATCCCCTCGGCAACGTAAGGAAAGACCGCCTCGTCGATAACGTAGAGGTCTCCCATCCGTGGAATTGACAACGCGAGATAGCCCGCTATCACACCGAGAACTCCGAGCAGTCCGCCGCCCCGCAGGGGACCTACTCGAAGTCGACGGAGGCGCTCAAGCGTGCGGCGTTCCGAAACGTCACTCATCTAGTTATCTCTTCTCTCGATTAGCGTGTCAGGGGCCGGTCGGACACGCGCGGGAACGATGGGATTTGTCGCTGAGCTCACCGCTGCTGCTAGCGAATGACAGTTGCCGAAGCTCCGGGCTCGCCAGGGTGACCGGCTTCGTCCGCCGTTACGCTAGAGCGCGAGCCGCGACGAGGCGGCGGTTCAATGAGCAACTTACGTGAAATGAAGTTGTAGACAAGGACGACTGCGGTGGCGATGATCTTTCCCGCGACTTCGGACACCCCGAGCCCCGCAACCGCGAGGAACAGACACAACTGGTTAAGTCCAAGCGCCACCATGTTCAAAGCTACGAACGCAACGAACTCTCGGACCATACTTCTGCCTGGCCGAGCCTTGAACACAAATCTCAGCGTCAGGTAGTAGTTGAGCACAAGTGAGATCGTGAACGAGATGCTGCTCGCAACGATGTACTGAAGCCAATTAAGCAGGACGATGTACAGGCCGTAATCGACCGCGAACGACAAGACTCCGACGATCAGGAACCTCATGAACTGGCGCAACATACGCACGCTCGAACGCAATCGACCCGGACGCTCCAAGCGCGCAAGATAAGGGCTGACCGACAAAAATGCCCTCCCAGGTCGCGCGGTCACATCTCACACGATGATACCGGACTTCGCTCACGGCGCCGCGCCGCGCGGCCACCGCACTCATTCTGCAGGCAACGTGCCAGCGGCAACGAAGTCGATGGGGTCGATCTCGGGCCACCAGCCGAGCTCAGTGCGTGCGCGGGTGACATCGGCGAGACTGAACGATCGGACCGCTTCAGAGCCCCAGACAAACGATCCCGGGCGCGCCGCGGCGAGCTCTGTGTTGTCTACTGCGCGGCCGCTGCCGATGTTGACTGCGCCCCTCACGGTCGCGCGCCCGACTGCCCGAACCATCGCTCGTGCGACGTCGTCAACGTGCACGTAGTCACGGACAAAATTGGGGGTCACGCTGAGGACGGGCGGCGGACCACTGACGAGCGCGTTCAGTAACGATTTGTCGCAACGGGGGCCGAAGACGTTGAAGACCCGCAGGGAGACGGTCGAAAGACCTTCGATGCGGTCGATAGCGCGTTCCGCACGAATTTTCTCGATCGCGTAGGAGGATGTCCCCTCCAACGGGTCAGACTCGCGGTGCGGGGTTGGGCTGTGATCCCCGTAGACCGCGGCGGACGAGGCGAAAACCACGCGGCGAGCACCGTGGGCTCGCGCGGCCAGAGCAAAGGTTCGCAGATCACGCGCGGCCTCGCCTCCGAAATCTCGCCCGGCAGTGGTGTCGCCGCGCACGAGGTAGATGATCGCCTCAGGGCTGGACCGCAGCAGCACCGCCTCAACGTCCTCCGGCGAACGGACGTCCATCCGCAGTGGGCCGCTCCGTCCGGCGAACTCGATCGGAAGGAAGGTCCTGATCGCAATGCGCGACAGTGCCTCGCCGATGGGCCCCCGACGCCCCACCACGAGCGTGCGCGGGAAGGGTGACACGGTCACGTCACGACTGATTGGAGTTCGGTAAAGCCAAATGCTCGCATCCGGGAGATAAGCTCCGCGTCGCTGATGCGGTGACGGCGCGTATCCTCGAGGACCTCATCGATCCACTCGAGTGCGTTCGCAGGCCGGTGCTCGTCCTTTTCGGACAGGATGAAGATCTTCGGATGCGTTGTGGCATCGAGTGCGCTCGACGAATATGAAAGCTCCTCGTACATCTTCTCGCCGGGGCGCAACCCGATGATGTCAATGTCTAGCTTGGGATTGACTGCCTCGATCAAGCTTCGCGCCAGGTCGTAGACCCTCACCGGCTCTCCCATGTCGAGCACGAACAGTTCCCCATTGCGCCCACGCGTCCCCGTCTGAATAACCAGCTGCGCTGCTTCGTCGATCGTCATGAAGTACCGCGTGATGTCGGGATGGGTGACCGTGAGATTTCTCCCTGCGCCTAGTTGCTCACGGAACGTCTGCATGACGCTGCCCTCGCTCTCGAGAACATTTCCGAATCGGACGCCGGAGAAGCGGGTCCGCCCGCCTTGACTGCCCATAGCCGCGACGACGAGCTCACCCAGACGCTTAGTCGCACCCATGACATTGGTTGGATGGACGGCCTTGTCCGTGGATACGTAGACAACTCGCTCAGCCCCGGCCGCAACCGCGTGGCGCATGACGTTCAGCGTCCCCCACACATTGTTGTTGAACGCCTCGACTGCGTTCGCTTGCATGAGAGGCACGTGCTTGTAGGCAGCAACGTGGAAGATGATCGCCGGTTGGTAGTTTGCGATGAGCTGGGCCATGCGTGACTCCGACTGCACGTCTGCCATCTCCACGCGTACGCGCGGATCGTTAGCCAACTGCTGTCCAAGCCTGAACATACTGGGCTCTGACCGATCGACGCACACGACCAGCTCCGGGTCGAGCGCAACGAGCTGGGAGACAATTCGCGAGCCGATCGATCCAGCGGCACCGGTTACCAGAACTCGCTTCGCCTTGATCAGGTCGTGCGCCTGAATCATGTCGTGCTTGATCGGAGCACGACCGACGAAATCCAGGACATCGACATCGGTGAGGTCGGAGACAGACACGCGCTCACGCGAGACGATGCGGTAGGTACGAGGGATGATAGCGAGATCGACACCAGCGCGAGTCACTCGTGACGTGAACTCACGAACCACTTCGCCGGATGCCGAGGGAATCGCAAAGTAGACAGCGTCGACCGAGTGCTTCTGCACGACATCCTCTACGTCCTCCAGAACGCCGAGGACCTCCGGCGCGAGACGTCTGTCATCGAGGTAACCGATGACAGAGTCACCCGCATCGAGGACGTCGGCCGCCAGACTTTGGCCCGCCGTACCGAACCCGGCGATCAGTACTCGACGTCCCGACATGCGGCCTCCCCAGAGTTCGTGGACGTTCCATCCTACCGACGATGGGAGAAGGATCCGGGGGGCCTCAGCGAATGGCCACGTACGTCACACTGCCACGGGAATGTGGGAGTTGGGCTGACCCCGTTTCGTAGGCCCAGTTGTTATGAGGGTCGTCCTGTTGCCCGCGGTCGCGGGCAGGGAGACTGGTCAGATCATGACGAACAGCAGGAAGCGTCACACCCCGGAGCAGGTCGTCCGTAAGCTCGCGCAGGCGGACAGGATGCTCGCCGACGGTCAGGACGTCGCGGCGGTGTGCCGGGAGCTCGGGGTGTCCGAGCAGACGTACTACCGGTGGCGGAACCAGTACGGCGGCCTCAAGGCCGACGACGCAAAGCGCCTGAAGGAGCTGGAGAAGCAGAACGCGACCCTGAAGCGTCTGCTCGCGGAAGCGGAGCTGGAGAAGGCCGCGCTCAAGGAGCTGGCTGAGGGAAACTTCTAAGCCCGGACAGGCGCCGCGCCGCCGTCGATCACCTCAAGCGCAAGCTGCGGGTGAGCGAACGGATGGCGTGCCGTCTGGTCGGGCTGAGCCGCTCCGCGTATCGGCGACCGCTCAAGGGCGACACGGCCTTGGACCCGGATCGGGCGTTCAGGGAGTGGCTGCGCGCCTGGGCGAAGGACCATCCCCGCTACGGGTACCGGCGGGCGTATCACGACGCCCGCGCCGAGGGGTGGGTGGTGAACCACAAGAAGATCCAACGCCTGTGGCGTGACGA
>NZ_MKRU01000100.1:0-40656 GCF_001897985.1 Microbacterium sp. 69-7
CGACAAGGTGATCCAGGAGGGCAAGGAGCTCGTCATCATCGCCGAGGACGTCGAGGGTGAGGCTCTCGCGACCCTCGTTCTCAACAAGATCCGCGGCATCTTCAAGTCGGTCGCCGTCAAGGCTCCCGGCTTCGGTGACCGTCGCAAGGCGCAGCTCCAGGACATCGCCATCCTCACCGGCGGCCAGGTCATCACGGAGGAGGTCGGCCTCAAGCTCGAGAACGCCACCACCGACCTGCTCGGCAAGGCGCGCAAGGTCATCGTCACCAAGGACGAGACCACGATCGTCGAGGGTGCGGGCGAGTCGGCGCAGATCGAGGGTCGCGTGACCCAGATCAAGCGCGAGATCGAGAACACCGACAGCGACTACGACCGCGAGAAGCTGCAGGAGCGCCTCGCAAAGCTCGCCGGCGGCGTCGCCGTCATCAAGGCGGGTGCGGCCACCGAGGTCGAGCTCAAGGAGCGCAAGCACCGCATCGAGGACGCCGTTCGCAACGCGAAGGCCGCCGTCGAGGAGGGCATCGTCCCCGGTGGCGGTGTCGCCCTCATCCAGGCCGGCAAGCGTGCGTTCGAGAAGCTCGCACTCACGGGCGACGAGGCGACGGGTGCCAACATCGTCAAGGTCGCCATCGAAGCGCCCCTGAAGCAGATCGCCCTCAACGCCGGCCTCGAGCCGGGTGTCGTCGCCAACAAGGTGTCGGAGCTTCCCGTCGGCCAGGGCCTGAACGCCGCGACCGGTGAGTACGTCGACATGTTCGCCGCGGGCATCATCGACCCGGCCAAGGTGACGCGCTCGGCGCTGCAGAACGCCGCGTCGATCGCGGGTCTGTTCCTCACCACCGAGGTCGTCGTCGCCGACAAGCCCGAGAAGGCCGCCGCTCCCGCGGGCGACCCCACGGGTGGCATGGACTTCTGAGTCCGGATCTCCACGGAAAGGCCCCTCTTCGGAGGGGCCTTTCTGCGTGGAGCGGTGCTCAGTCGGGCGGGCTCAGCGGAACATGCTCGCGGCGGCGCTCTCGGTCTGCGCGTACTGTGCGCCGGCGTGCCCCAGCGCGGTGCCGATGTCTCCGAGCGCGCTCTCCAGCTCGGTCTGTGCGGCCCGCCACCGATCGACCAACCCTTGGAAGGCAACGGCCGCGCTGCCCGTCCACGCACCCTGGAGCTGGGTGAGTTGGCCGAGCATCGCGGCGGTCTCTGACTGCAGGCGATCGGCGGTGGTGCGAATCGCCCCGGTGGCACTGAGTACGGCTTCCGAGTCCACACTGAACGCGGTCATGGTGACGTCCTTTCGTCGGTGTGGGTTCACGCTAGCCAGCGGTGGGCAGGCCCGAGATGGCCCGGAGCGCGGGTGTGCACTATGCGGTCGCGGAGGGGCTCCGGGGAGGAAGCCTCGAGCGGAGCTCGCAGCCTCGGTGCCTCAGGAGTCGATGTGCAGCCGAGGCAGGGGCTGCGTCTCGATGAAGAGATGCTCCGCGGCGTCGCGGCGCTGCGCGAGCGGGAACGCGACGCGGAAGGTGGCACCCCCGCCGGGCGTCTCGCTGACCACGATCGATCCGTGCAGCGCGTCGACCACCGACGCCACGATCGACAGACCCAGGCCGGAGCCGCCCGTCTCACGCGTGCGCGAGGTGTCGGCGCGCCAGAACCGCTGGAAGATCTTCTCCCGCAGCTGCGGAGCGATGCCTTCGCCGTGATCGATGACCGAGATCCATCCCATTCCACCGGGTTCGTCGACGCCCACGGCGAGCTCGATGGGCGAGCCCGCCGGCGTGTACCGGCGCGCGTTGCCGAGCAGGTTCGCGACGACCTGACGGATGCGGTTCTCGTCGCCCAGGACGATGGGTTCCCGCTCGGAGGGCAGGGGCATCGCAGGGGCGGGGGAAGGTGCCGTGACCGTCTCGCCGTCGGCGCGCGGCCGGCGTCGCAGCAGTGCACCGATCGCCGCGGTCGGGGGCCGTCGACGCGTCGGGGCGCTGGCCGTCGGCGGCGCGGATGCCGGACGCCGCACCGCCGGGCGTGGGTCGTCGTCGATGAACGAGACGGTCCGTTCCGGCGAGGTCGCGCGCGCATCCAGCACCGCGTCGCGGGCGATCGGGCGCAGGTCTACGGGAGCGACGACGATGTCACGGCGCTCGTCGAGGCGGGCGAGGGCGAGCAGGTCTTCGACGAGGCCGCCCATGCGGATGGCCTCTTTCTCGATGCGTTCCATCGATTGCGCCGTCTGCTCGTCGCCCGAGATGGCGCCCATCCGGTACAGCTCCGCGTATCCGCGCACGGTCACCAGGGGTGTGCGCAATTCATGACTGGCGTCGCCGATGAAGCGTCGCATCTGCAGCACGGTGGCGTCGCGCTGGCCGAGCGCCTGATCCACGCGGTCGAGCATGGCGTTGATCGCCGTCTTGAGCTTGCCGACTTCGGTGCCGGGAGCGATGTCGCCCATGCGCTGGCCGAAGTCGCCCCGCGCGATGGACATCGCCGTCTGCTCCACCTGCCCGAGGCTCCGGAACGCCAGCGTGACGAGCCAGCGGGTGAGCAGGGCGCTCACCAGGATCGTCATGAGCGCCAGAATCGTGTAGATGCCGACGAAGCTCGCCACCGTCTGATTCACGGGCGTCAACGGCAGGGCGAGCAGCTGGACGTTGTTCTCGCGTGCTCCCGGGATCTGCAGGATGTCGACGGCGGCATGGAAGGTCGTCTTGCCGTCGGCCGAGGTGAGATCGAACGGAGTCGTTCCCTGCATGAGGGTGCTGTCGAGACCGAACGTGGTCGGGAACACCGGCGGATTGTCGGACGGCGGGCCTCCGGTGGCCAGCCTCGTGCCGTCGGGCCCGTAGACGGCGATGTAGAAGGATGTCAGCGGCGGATAGTCGGCGGGCTCGAATTTGGCGACCCCGTCGACGACCGCGACGTTGAGCAGACTGCTGGCCTGATCGAGCGTCACCGTCTGGCTGATCGACTGGTCGCGCTCGGAGATCTGGGCGTTGCGCAGGAACACCGCCGTACCGAACCCGGCGACGAGCAGTCCGCCGGTCAGCACGGCCACGGTGACGCCCGTGACCTTGGCCCGCAGGCTGATGCCGCGCCACCACGAGGTGAGGCGGTCGTTCTTCTTCGCGTGTGCCGCGTACACGCCGTCCGCCGTCATCGTCCCGCGATCAGGCGGTCTTGCCGGCCTTCAGCATGTAGCCGAAGCCGCGCTTGGTCTGGATGAGCGGCTCCGAGGAGTACGGGTCGATCTTGCGGCGCAGGTACGAGATGTAGCTTTCCACGATGCCGGCGTCGCCGTTGAAGTCGTACTCCCAGACGTGATCGAGGATCTGCGCCTTGCTGAGCACCCGGTTGGGGTTGAGCATGAGGTAGCGCAGGAGCTTGAACTCGGTGGGGGACAGGTCGATCGAGACGTCTCCCACCGTGACGTCGTGCGTGTCCTGGTCCATGGTCAGCTCGCCGGCGCGGATGGTCGACTCCTCGTTGGCCTGCATGGTGCGTCGGAGAATCGCCTGGAGTCGCGCGACGATCTCGTCGAGGGAGAAGGGCTTGGTGACGTAGTCGTCGCCACCGGCGTTCAGCCCTTCGATCTTGTCCTCGGTCTCGTCCTTCGCCGTGAGGAAGAGGATGGGGGCCGTGTACCCTGCGCCGCGGAGGCGCTTGGTGACGCTGAACCCGTTCATGTCGGGGAGCATCACGTCGAGGATGATGAGGTCTGGTTCCTCTTCGAGCACGGCCGAGATGGTCTGCGCGCCGTTCGCGACGGCGCGCACCTGGTAGCCGGCGAACCTGAGGCTCGTGACCAGCAGGTCCCGGATGTTCGGTTCGTCGTCCACGACGAGGATGCGCGGTGCGGTCATAGCCCCATCCTGGCATCGCAACCCTTCCCTTTGCTGGATATCGGAGAAGATGGATGGATGACGACGCCCGCGCCGCAGGTCCCCGTCCCCCCGTCGGCACCGCTGTTCGCTCCCGCGATGCCGCCCGTCCCGCCCACGATCGTCCGGACGGCCCGCGCCCTCCCGGTCGACGCCGTGATCGGTGGTCTCGCCTTCCACCGCCTGAACTTCGCGCGCCGTCGGTCGGGATGGTGGACCCCGCTGGTGACCGGCATCCTGGGCCTCGCGATCTACCTCGGGTTGCTGGTGGTCGTCATGGTCGTCATCGGCATCGCGCTCTTCCGCGACCCGGAGCGCCTGGACGACCTCGCACGCCTCGGTCAGTCGGGCGGCGTCGACATGGGCGACCCGCTCATGGTCGCGATCCTGCTCGGCACGATCGCCCTCATGCTTCCGGCCTACATCCTCGCGTCACTGATCGTGAACGGACGCCGGGTCGGGCTCGTCTCCTCGGCCGCGGGACGGCTGCGCTGGCGCTGGATGCTGCTGTGCGGTGCGCTCGCCGTCGGCGTGTCGGTCGTGCTGACCGCGGTGGGCTTTCTCCTTCCCGGCGCAATGGAGGAGCCCGGGATGCCCGTCTCGACCTCGACCTGGCCGATCACGCTCGTGGTCGTGCTGCTGCTCGTTCCCGTGCAGGCGGCGGCGGAGGAGTACATCTTCCGCGGTTACCTCATGCAGAGCATCGGACGCTGGCTGCGGCATCCGGCGTTCGCGATCCTCCTGCCGGTGCCGCTGTTCGTCCTCGGCCACGGCTACGACCTGCTCGGCCAGATCGGCGTCGGGCTGTTCGCCGTCGCTGCCGGCTGGCTCACGTGGCGCACCGGAGGACTGGAGGCGGCGATCGCCCTGCACGTCGTGAACAACCTCTCGGCGTTCCTGCTCTCGCTCGCCTCCGGCTCCAGCCCCACCAAGAGCACGACGGGACTGGTCAGCTTTCTGTGGTCGTTCCTGCTGATCGCCGGGTACGTCGCGCTCGTCGAGTGGATGCTGGCGCGTCGGCCGCTGCCGCGCACGCTCGTCCTGCCGCCACCGGCTCCGGTGTGGTGAGCTACGCGGCGGCGATGCCCTCGGCATCCAGGATCGTGTAGCTGTAGCCCTGCTCGGCGAGGAAGCGCTGCCGGTTCTGGGCGAAGTCCTGGTCGACGGTGTCGCGTGCGATGAGCGTGTAGAAGCTCGCCGTGTGCCCGTTCGACTTGGGACGAAGCAGCCGGCCGAGCCGCTGCGCCTCCTCCTGACGTGAGCCGAACGACCCCGACACCTGGATCGCGACCGAGGCGTCGGGCAGATCGATCGAGAAGTTCGCGACTTTCGAGACGACGAGGACAGGCAGGCGCGCCTCGCGGAAGGCGGCGAACAGCTCCTCGCGCTCGTCCACGGGCGTCGCTCCGGTGATCTTCGGTGCGTCCAGAGCCTCGGACAGCACGTCGATCTGATCGAGATACTGGCCGATGACGAGGATTTGCTCTCCCGCGTGACGGGCGACGAGATCCTTCACCACACCGATCTTCGCGTGAGCCGTGGCGGCGAGACGGTAGCGTTCGTCGTCGGCGGATGCCGCGTATTCCATGCGGTCGGAGGGCGGGAGGTCGACGCGCACCTCGTAGCAGACGGCCGGAGAGATGAAGCCCTGGGCCTCGATCTCCTTCCACGGGGCGTCGAAGCGCTTGGGGCCGATGAGGCTGAACACGTCCCCCTCGCGGCCGTCCTCCCGGACGAGCGTCGCGGTCAGTCCGAGGCGGCGACGTGCCTGCAGATCGGCGGTGAGCTTGAAAACCGGAGCGGGAAGCAGATGCACCTCGTCGTAGACGATGAGGCCCCAATCCAGCGCGTCCAGCAACGCCAGGTGCGCGTACTGGCCTTTCCGCTTGGCCGTGAGGATCTGATAGGTCGCGATGGTGACCGGCTTGATCTCCTTGGTCTGACCCGAGTACTCGCCGATCTCCTCCGGGGTCAGCGTGGTGCGCTTGAGCAGCTCGTCGCGCCACTGGCGCGCGCTGACGGTGTTGGTGACGAGGATGAGGGTCGTCGTCTTCGTCGCGGCCATCGCCGCAGCGCCCACGAGCGTTTTGCCGGCGCCGCAGGGGAGCACGACGACACCCGAGCCGCCCTCGCTGAAGATGTCGACGGCGTGGCGCTGGTACGGACGCAAGGTCCACCCGTCCTCGTGCAGGTCGATCTCGTGCGGGGTGCCGGGGGTGTAGCCGGCGTGATCCTCCGCCGGCCACCCGATCTTCAGCAGCTCCTGCTTGATGTGACCGCGCGCCCAGGCGTCGATCACGTAGGTGTCGGGGGAGGGGTGGCCGATCAGCAGCGGCTGAATGCGCTTGTTCTTGGCCATCTCGGCGAGAACGGCGGGATCGGAGCCCCGCAGCACGAGCGCGCCCTCGGCATCCCGCTCGATGACCAGACGCCCGTAGCGGTTGACGGTCTCGCGGATGTCGATCGACACCGAGGCGGGCACCGGGAAGCGGGACCAGCGGTCGAGCGTGGCGAGCATGTCGTCGGCGCTGTGGCCGGCGGCGCGTGCGTTCCAGAGCCCCAGCCGGGTGACCCGGTAGGTGTGGATGTGCTCGGGTGCGCGCTCGAGCTCGGCGAAGATCGCGAGCTCGTGCCGCGCTGTCTCCGCCTGGGGGTGAGCGACTTCGAGCAGCACGGTGCGGTCGCTTTGCACGATGAGGGGGCCGTCAGCCATAGCGTCCCAGTCTACCGACCTCGCAGCGGCGGGGGCTCGCGTCGCCAGCCGTGCGTGCGCGGGGGCCCGGTCAGAGGGGGCGGATGCCGCTGATGCTGGATACCGGCAGGGTGCGCTCCACATCGACCGCCCGGTCGAGTCCCCGCAGGCGTCCGCCGCCGAGGCCGGTCGCCTCGATCGTGAACTCGCGCTCGGTGCCGTCGGGCATGCGGACGGCGACGACGATGGTGGCGCGCGCCTTGACCGCGTGATCCAGTTCGCGGCCGAGCCAGGCCGCGTCGGCATCGTCAGCGGGCGCGGCGCGCAGCCGTGCGAGGAGCGCGGCATACGTGTCGCGCGCGGGCGCGGGCTGCGACGGCGACGGTGCCAGGCGGTGGCGGTCGAGTCGTCGGCGCTCGCCGTCGGCATCCACCGCGACGACCGGATATCGGGCGTCGGCGATCATCCAGAACGCCGTGTCGGCCCCGCTGCGGGTCACGAGGCCGTCGCCGTCCGGCACGAGCCCGAGGGGACGAAGAGCCTGATCGACGGCGAGGGTGCGCAGCAGCGCCTCGTCGTCGCTCCAGACCCGGGTGCGGCCCTCGTCGTCGGGACCGACGCGGACCATGCCGTGCGTGCGAGAGGTGCGTTCGATCTCGTACGCCAGCGGCTGGGGCAGGCCGGTGAGCGAAAGCTCGGTGAGAAAGGCGCGCAGCGACTCGGCGCTCTCGCCCGCCGTGAGGGCGTCGGCGATGCTCTCGGTCGTGAAGCGGTAGCTCGACGCCTGCGCGCGCGACTCCCGCCGCGCCATCGACCGCAGCCGCATGTCGAGGTGCGGCGACAGCGGCCCGGGCGCGATGGCGGTCAGATCGTTCTGCAGGTACACCCGGTCGACCTCGCTGGGCAGCAGCCGCGCGAGGGTGTCGAGGGCGGCGGCCGGGAACGGCGATCCCGCGCCGTCGAGGAATGCACCCCGCGCCCACGAGGTGGGGCGCCCAGCGTCGTCGAGGACGCCCCAGCGTCGCAGGAGCCCACGAAGATCCGCCGCTGTCTCTGGCCAGAGCACGTCCCACGGGTAGGCCTGCGCCCACGCGGCGGGCGCGATCCAGCCGCCGGTCGGTCGCCGCAGTCCGCGCGGCAGCCCTTCGAGGAACGCGGTGGCGACGGCGCTCCACCGTGCGATCGTGTCGGAGTGCAGCCACTGAACACCCGCGGGCGTCACGAGCCAGCTCTTGTCCTGACCCGACAGCAGACCCGTCCGCTCGGCGATCTTGACGAGGTCATCGGCGGTGGCGCCGTCGTCGACGATCCCGTCCTCCATCAGTCGGCGGCGGTCGGCGGCCCCGAGCGCTCCGGAACCGATGCGGCCGAACGGGTGCGTGAGCGCAGCATGCAGGATGTCGCCGAGTGAGCCGAGCGAGGAGAGCGCCCGCTCGGCGGCAGCGGCGTCGTCCGGCCGTGCCGCGGCATCCGGGTCCTCGGCTTCGTCGACGTCGGCCGCGGGCGTCGATGCCGCGGTGAGGGCCGTCAGTGCGGACGACACCGCCTCGTACATCGTTCCCTGCTCGTCGACGAGCGCCAGCTGCTGCAGCCGCGAGCGGGCAGCGTCGTCCGTGTCGAGGGCGGCGTCGGCGAGGGCGGAGATCTCGCCCGAGGTCAGGCCCCGCAGGGCGCGCTCGATCGACGAGGGCTCCAGAAGCGCCTCGGCCGCGTCGAAGGCGTCGTTCCATACGACGGTCGGCGACACCTGTCGCGCCGCGAACAGGGCCGTCAGGGCGTCGTCGCTGCGCTGCACGAGATGCTGTGCGAGAGCGCGCGCGTCCGACCCGGTCACGTCAGCGGCCCTTGCCGACCCGGGCCTTCCGCACGAAGGTCATGATGAGCACTGCCATGAGCAGGATGAACGCGACGATCGGCGCGATATAGACGAGCGTGCCGACAAGCGGCCACATGCCCTGCCCGAAGTCGTCGTGCTTCATGCCGGCGGCGGAGCCGATCATGATCGCGACGAAGCAGATCACCGACAGCAGCAGCAGGCCCAGGGACATGAACGCGAGGACGCGGTCGATGCGGCGGACGGGCAGATCGTCGGCCGAGCCCGGTGTGCGTGAGGACGAAGATGGCATCGGGATCACCCTACTGCGTCCCCGCCTCCGGCGTGACGGTGCCGTAGGCTGGAAGAGGGCACGATGCCCACCACGTGCCCTCACGGCACATGTCACCATGTCACCGCGCCCGTAGGGCGCCGACGAGCGAGGTTTGTGCGATGCCCACCGGCAAGGTCAGGTTCTACGACGACGAGAAGGGGTTCGGCTTCATCACCACCGATGACGGCCAGGACGTCTTCCTGCACGCCACGGCCCTCCCCGCGGGCACGGAGGGACTGAAGGCCGGGACGCGCCTCGACTTCGGCGTGGCCGACGGCAAGCGCGGGCTGCAGGCGCTGGCGGTGCGGGTGCTCGACGCTCCCGTCAGCCTCGCCAAGCGCAACCGCATGAAGCCCGACGACATGGCCGTCGTGGTCGAAGACCTCGTCAAGCTGCTCGACAAGGTGGGCGGCGACTTGCGCCACGGTCATTACCCGAACGCGGGACAGGGCAAGAAGGTCGCCGCGATCCTGCGTAAGGTCGCCGATGAACTCGACGCCTGAGTCGGTCGACTCCGGCGCGGATGCCGAGGGCGAGGCGCCGGCGCTCGTCGCCGACGACCGCCTGCTCGCGGCCCACGACCTGGCACTGTCCGCGCTGCGCGAGATCACGCCGGCGGCGACGATCGGCGACCCCGCCGGATACACGCTCGAGGCCGACGGCGTCGTGTCGTTGCGCTTCGCCACGACGATGGAGGGCTATCCCGGCTGGTTCTGGACGGTGAGTCTCGCTGTCGTCGACGACGCCGAGCCGACCGTGCTCGAGGCCGAGCTCCTTCCGGGCGAGGGTGCGCTCCTGGCTCCGGAGTGGGTGCCGTGGGCGGTGCGTCTGGCCGAGTACCAGGCCGCGCAGGCGGCGCTCGCCGCCGAGCGCGGCGTCGAGGCCGAGGACGCTGCCGACGCCGATGACGAGTCGGACGATGATCTCGACGACGACGACCTCGACGACGTGGACGATCTGGATGCCGCCGACTTCGACGACGACGGCTCGCCGATTCTGCACGCCGGCGACGTCGACGGCGTCGACATCGACGTGCTGGACGACGACACCGAGGACGACGACGCCGACGACGAGGACGACGATACCGACGAGGATTAGCGGCGTTTCGACTCGCGCCGGCGGCGCGCGCTCAACGACCGGGTGTCAGAACGCGACGGTGAACCGCGCGGACTGCAAGACCTCCTCGCGCGACGCCGCGATCCTCGCCGTCATGGACGGCTTGCAGGTGCAGTGGCTGCTCGAGCCCGATGCGCTCGATCTCGGGACGGCCTCCGAGTTCGCGATCGAGGCCATCGTCTCGGCCGTCCTCGATCCGCGACCGTCGCCGCTGGCCTGAGCCGGCGGCGCGGCCCTGCGGGCCTCAGGCCTGCATGTGCTCGATGGTGTAGTCGATCGCCTTGATGAGCTGGCGGACGTCGTCCGGCTCGATCGAGACGAACGTCGCGATGCGCAGCTGGTTGCGGCCGAGCTTGCGGTACGGCTCGGTGTCGACGATGCCGTTGGCGCGCAGGCTCGCCGCGACGGCCGCGGCATCCACCGTCTCGTCGAAGTCGACGGTGACCACGACGGGGGAGCGGTCGGCGGGATCGGCGACGAACGGGGTGGCCACCGCGGAGCCTTCGGCCCACTGATACAGGGCCTGCGACGACTCCGCCGTGCGGCCCGCCGCCCAGCCGAGGCCACCGTTGCCGTTGATCCACTCGAGCTGCTTGTCGAGCAGCACGAGAGTGGCGACCGCCGGGGTGTTCAGCGTCTGGTTGAGTCGCGAGTTGTCGAGAGCGTTCTTCAGGCTGAGGAACTCGGGGATGTAGCGACCGGATGCCGCGACGCGCTCGATGCGCTCGATCGCGGCGGGGGAGACCGCCGCGAACCACAGTCCGCCGTCGGAGCCGAGGTTCTTCTGCGGGGCGAAGTAGTAGACATCGGTCTGCGAGACGGCGACGTTGATGCCGCCGGCCGCGCTCGTCGCATCGATCACCGTGAGGGCACCCTCGTCACCGGAGACACGGGAGATGGGTGCCGCGACGCCGGTGGAGGTCTCGTTGTGCGGCCAGGCGTACACGTCGATGCCCTCGACCGCCTCGGCGACCGTGCGCGTTCCGGCATCCGCCTTGCGCACGTCGGGCGCGTCGAGCCACGGCGCGGCGGCAGCAGCCGCGAACTTGCCGCCGAACTCGCCGAAGACGAGGTTCTGCGCTCGACGTTCGATGAGACCGAACGCGGCCGCGTCCCAGAATGCCGTCGAGCCGCCGTTGCCGAGGATGATCTCGTAGCCGTCGGGAAGACGCAGCAGGTCGCTGAGGCCCATCCGCACCTGGCCGACGAGGTTCTTGATCGGAGCCTGTCGGTGCGAGGTTCCCATCAGCACCGCACCGGGGCCCGCCAGGGCAGCGAGCTGCTCCGGCCGGATCTTGGACGGGCCGCAACCGAAGCGACCGTCGGCGGGCAGGATCTCGCGGGGCAGCGTGACGTGGGCCATGCTCCCGATTCTAGGGTCAGCGCCGCCGGCGCCCCGCCGCGTCGCCGTAAGAAACGGATAGGCTGAGAACACACCCACGAACGTGCACGAGGCCTGCCCATGACGGATCTGATCGACACCACCGAGATGTACCTGCGTACCATCCTCGAGCTCGAGGAGGAAGGCATCGTCCCCCTGCGTGCGCGCATCTCGGAGCGTCTCGGCCACTCCGGTCCGACGGTGTCGCAGACGATCGGGCGCATGGAGCGCGACGGTCTGGTCGTGGTCTCCGACGACCGCTCGCTGGAGCTCACGACGCCCGGGCGGCAGAAGGCCGTCGACGTCATGCGCAAGCACCGCCTCGCGGAGCGACTGCTCAGTGACGTGATCGGTCTCGACTGGGCGTACGTGCACGAAGAGGCCTGCCGCTGGGAGCACGTGATGAGCGAGCTCGTCGAGCGTCGCCTCATCGAGCTGCTGGGCCATCCCACCGAGTCGCCCTACGGCAACCCGATCCCGGGCCTCGACCAGCTGGGCGACGTGCCGGCCCGCACCTTCGATGACGGCGTGGTGGGTCTCGTGCGCCTGCTGAATGAGACCGGCGGCCCGGTGCACGGCACCGTTCGGCGCCTCGCTGAGCCGGTGCAGGTCGACCCCGAACTCCTCGAGCAGCTGCGCGACGCCGGCGTCATGCCGGGAGGCGTCGGCGACTTCCGGTTCAGTGAGGGCTACGTCCTCGTGCAGATGGCGGACAAGGCGGATGGGCTGGAGCTGCCGGTCGAGGTCGCCTCGCACATCTTCCTCGTCGATGCCGTGCCCCACGCCTGAGCGTCACCCGGGAAGCGCCTGGGCATGAACACCTGTGCGTGACTTATTCGTTACCTTCCGGTAGCCTCGAAAAGTCCACGTGGCGAGAAGCCCGCCACGGACCTCCGCACGAGTTGCCTCATCGGTTCGTCGTTCGCGCGGTGACACCCGTACATCTGTGCCCTGACACCGAGTGCCGACGAACCAGCATCCCGTCCCGGACGGGGTCGCAGAGGCGCCGGAGGACAATTGGCTGAACAGTACGACCCGTCGCGGGAGATGCCCGAATCCGAAGCGACGACACCGACCCGGCGTAGCCGCGCGCAGCGCGGCGCGTTGACCCGCTCCACAGGCTCCGCCCCCGCTGTGCGAGGAACGGCTGTCTCGACGGCCGCCGCGACGCGCCGCTCACGCCGCACAGGCCATCCGGTCCGCAGCCTCATCACGGTCGCCGCCGTCGGCGGTCTGATCGCCACCGTCGCGATCGCGCCGGCCTTCGCCGCCTCGACCTCGAGCCCCGCCGAAGCGGTCACGCTGCAGCAGGTGGCCGCGGAGAACGCGCAGTCGCTCGTGATCGCGTCCGAAGCGACGCCGGCGGCCCTGGCCCGCGACAGCTATTCGGCGACGACGCCCGAAGAGATCCAGACCAAGAAGAACGAGGATGCCGCCAAAGCCGCGGCAGCTGCCCGCATCGCGGCGGCATCCACCGCGTCCGCCGATGCTTCGGTCTACTCCGGCTCGCTCGCCGAGACGATCGCTCCGGCCGGCTCGGTCGTGCGTCCCCTTCCTTTCTTCAACCACTTCGGTGAGCCGTACCCGGGCCACAAGGGCACCGACTACATGGTCGACCGCTACACCCCGATCTACGCGATCGCCGACGGCGTCGTGGTCGAGTCGAGCGAGGACGGTCCCGGATGGGGCGTCTACGTCAAGATCGCCCACAACATCGGCGGCAACACGGTGACCTCGCTGTACGCGCACATGTCGTACGGCACCCGTCGCGTGGTCGTCGGCGACACCGTGCGCGCCGGACAGATCATCGGTCAGGTCGGTGACACGGGCCGCGCGTTCGGCACCCACCTGCACCTCGAGATCTACGTCAACGGGTCGTGGACCAACGCCGAGGACTTCCTCGTCGCGAACGTCCGCTGACGCTGTCTGCGTCGACACGCGGCATTCGTTCACCTCTGATTCGCCCCGGCGGGCTCTGCGTGCATTAGCCTGATCCCGACGCTCGCACAGCCGAGGGGGAGCCGCATGGACACAGGATCTCGCATTCGAACCGTGAATGCGGTGGGCCGCTATGTCCTTCGGCATCGTGTGCACGACTGCCGCGACATTCGTCGTGGGTTCAAGGCGCTGTCTTCATGACAGCGCCTTTTTTCGTGCCTGCGCCGCCGTGCCTGCGCCGCGTCGACAACGGAGAGCCGTCGAAGCCATCGACGGCCGTTCGAGAGGAACGCGCATGCGCACACTGGTGCTGAACGCCGGATACGAACCCCTGGCCGTCGTCTCGTTCAAGAGAGCCCTTGTGCTCGTCATGAACGAGAAGGCGACCGTCATCGAACGCATGGACGGCAACCCCGTCTGGGGGATCCGGGGATCCTGCGACCGTCCGGCCGTCATCGTCCTCACGCGCTACGTGCGCGTGCCGGGGGCTCGGCGGGTGCCGGTCACGCGTCGCGGCGTGCTTCGCCGTGACGCCCACCGGTGCGCCTACTGCGGCAAGGGCGCCACCACGATCGACCACGTCCTGCCGCGTTCACGTGGCGGCGCCGACTCGTGGGAGAACCTGGTGGCCGCGTGTCTGCGCTGCAACAACATGAAGGGCGATCGGACCCCGCAGGAGATGGGGTGGGAGCTGCGGTGGGCACCGCAGCCGCCGCGCGGACCGCAGTGGACGGTGCGCGGCACCGAACGCTCTGAGCCGGCGTGGGAGCCGTACCTGTCGCTCGCCGCGTGACAGGCGTGCCCGCCCGCCACGCGGCGGCGGTCAGCCGGGCAGCGTCGTGAGGGTCCAGCCTGCAGCCTCGCGCGTGTAGGCGATGCGGCGGCTCGCGGCGAGCGGGTTGGAGACCCAGAACACCAGGCGGTGCGGGGTGACCGCGAATCCGGCCCACGCCTCGGGCGGCGTGAAGGAGGGGTCGTCGGGACCGCCGTGAGCCCGCAGGAACTCATCCCAGCGGGCGCGCCGTTCGGCCAGCGGCAGCTGCGCGAACGCGTCGGTGTTCTGCCAGGCGAGCTGCTGGAGGTAGGCAGAGCGCCGGCGGTAGGCCTCGTCGGACTCGGCGCGCGACGAGCGCGCCGCCGTACCCTGCACGACCAGCTGGCGTGTGAACGCGGGCCACAGGATCGTCAGCGCGACGCCGGGCTGGGCGGCGAGTTCGGCGGCCTTACGGCTGAGAGCGTCGGTGTGGAAGAAGAACCGTTCGCCGTCGAAGTCGCTCAGCATGGTCGTGCGGGCATCGGGCAGCCCGTCGAGGCCGATCGTCGACACGGTCATCAGCAGACGGTCCTCGCCGGGACCGGGAAGCCAGGCCCCGGCGAGGGCCAGGGGATCGTCGACGGGGGTGTCGGACTGCACCGGGTCGCTGTCGTGATCGATCACGACGGGCGCGGGCGGGATGCCGGGAGTGTATGACGCCGTCACCCGAACACGAACCCGTCGATCTCGGCGAGCGCCTCGCACACGAAGTCGACGCCGCGCTCGTAGAGCTCCTTGCCGTGCGCGGCGTTCGCGCCGGTCGCGTCGCCGATAACGCCTTCCGGGCCGAAGTCGTCGCTCGTCCAGCCGAACATCACCGGCTTGCGGTTGAAGCCGATGTGGGTGAGGCCGGCGATGTGCTCGGGGATGTTGCGCGCCGGCATCTCGGGGGCCACGAGGTGCGGCGCCAGGTGCATGACCAGGGAGGTCTCCGAGAAGCCGCCGTGGATGCCCTGGCCCTTCTCGTCGGGGCGTCCGTCCAGGCCGTCGCCGGCCCCGGCGGCGGTCGCGGGCATCGAGAACGTGCGCAGGCCGAAGCGGCGGCGCAGCTCGCGGTTCGCCCATCCGAGCAGCATGACGTTGCCGCCGTGACCGTTGACGAACACGACGGTCTTGGCGGGGGTCATCGCGATGGATCGACCGATGTCCACCAGCGTGTCCAGCACCGTGGTGCCCTCGAGCCAGACGGTCCCGGGCGCCCAGTGGTGCTCGTCGGACTTCGCGTAGCTGATCGTCGGCAGCACCCATGCGTCGATCCCGTCGGCGGCAACGCGTTCGACCGCCGCGGTGGCGATCGTCTCGGCGACCAGGGCGTCGGTGCGCAGCGGCAGATGGGGCCCGTGGTGCTCGATCGCACCGATGGGCACGACAGCGATCGAACGCTCCGTGAGTGCAGCCGTGAGCGCCGGACCGGACAGATCGGCCCAGTGGCGGGAGGTCGGGGTGAACGGGGGCGTGAACGCGGCGGTCATCGGATCGATCCCTTCACCGGACCGGTGTAGTCCGGGTTGAGCTTGCCGGGGTTCAGCAGGCCCCGGGGGTCGGTGGTGCGGGCGAGGGCGACCGTCTCGGGCAGGCGGAAGTCCACGTTCCACTGGTGCGGGCTGTGCACGCCGACGCCGAGGGCGGTGAGCGCTGCGATGCCGTCGACGACCTGCTCCGGGCTCTCGTACACGCCGGCGAGCATGCCGATCGGACGCAGCGCGGTCGCTTCGATGTGCAGGTGCGCACCGGGATAGACGGCCATGACCTCATCGTGGCGATCGATGAGCGCGTCGCCGCCCACCTCGACGTGGAAGTAGACGCCCGGTTCGGACTTCTGCAGCCACTCGATCGGATGGTTGTAGCTGAGCACCGAGATCGCGGCCGACACCTGGGGGCCCTCGCGCACGTCTTCGATGCGTCCGCCGGCGCCGGTGATGATCATCGACGCCTCTTCGACGAGGCTCGCATCGATGATCGTCCGCAGCGAGCTGCGGCCCTCGGGGAAGGCCGGGTCGGGCGGCAGCTGGGCGCTCACGTGCGGGTCATCGGCGGAGACGAGGCGCGGCGTCGGGGTGAGCGCCGCGAGGCGCTGCAGCACCGACATCGAGCCGGTGAAGTCGTCGAAGGACGCGTAGAGCCCGCGCCAGTCGTTCATCGGCTCCAGCCGCACCGTGGCGCGCGCGATGATGCCGGCCGTGCCGTAGTTGTGGACGTACCCGAGCGCCTCATCGCCCTCCACCCGGACGAGCTCGCCCTCGGATGCCGGGGTCACGACGTCCAGCGCGAGGACGAAACCCTCGTGGTTGGCGCCATGCGCGATCGAGCCGGTGCCGCCGGATCCGCCGGAGAGGAACCCGCCGAGGGTCGAATGGACGGTGGAGGGGTACATCCACAGCTGCTGGCCGTGCTGGCGAGCGGCGAGCTCGAGGGTCGCCATCGGTGCTCCCGCCTCCGCGGTGATCCAGCCGTCGCCCACCTCGACGACGGCCCGTGCGCGCGAGGTGTCCAGGACGAGTCCGCCCGGCATGGGGATCGCCTGACCGTAGTTGCCCGTGCCCTTGCCGCGCGGGGTCACCGGCGCGCCGTGGGCGACGGCGATGCGGACGGTCTCGGCGATCTGAGCGGCATCGGCGGGAAACGCGACCAGGTCGGCCACCCCGAGCGGCAGCTGCTCGGCGATGATCGGCGACATGCGCGCGCCGTCGACCGACGCCTTCTCGCGCTGACGCGGGTCGCTGGAGACGCCGCGGGGCCCGAGCGCGGTGGCCAGCTCCGCTTCGAGGGCGGCGTAGTCGGGGGCGGAAGCGGCGCCGGTCGCCGCGGGATCGAGGACGTCGGTAGGGGTCGCGCCGGTCATCTCGGTTTCCTTTCGTGTGTCATAGTCTTCAGTCATGTCGGATGCCGTCTCCTCGCGCCGTGGCGCCAAGGGCGACGACGGGCCCGCGTCCGCGTCGCGTGCGCTGGGCGCTCGGATCCGGGCGCTGCGCCAGAGCCGCGGGATGACGCTCACCCAGGTCGCGGTGCAGGCGGAGCTGTCGCACTCGTTCCTGAGCCAGGTCGAGCGCGGGCTGGAACGGATGAGCATGACGTCGCTGTTCCGCGTCGCGCAGGCGTTGGGCACGACCCAGCAGGCGCTGCTGACCGACGACGCCGACGCGGCGCCGCGAGGGGCGGGCAGCTTCCACGTCTTCCGGGCGAGCGAAGCGACGCCGCTGGATGCCGGGGGCAGCCCGATGCGGGTCCTCGCCCGCGACCATCCGCGCTTCGTGCCGATGGTGATGTCGGGAACCTTCACCGATGATCTGTGGTGGGTGCACGACGAGGAGGAGTTCGTCTACGTGCTCCAGGGCCGCCTCGTGGTGGTGCTGGACACCGACGAGTTCGCCCTCGAAGCCGGGGACGCGGTGTATTACCAGGGCGGCATACGTCACCGGTGGCGCACCGAACCGGGCGAGAGCGTGCAGGTCCTCACCGTGAAGGAAGGCAGCGCCGGCGCGCACTGACCGGCCGATCACGATCCGCCTCCGAGTTCCCGTGCGACCGTGGCGAGGTCGGCGGCGTACGCGGCCTCGCCTCCGGGGCGGGCTCCGCCGGCGATGACCACACCGCCGACGGCGCCCGTGGCGAGCAGCGCGCGCCCGTACGCAACAGCCAGACGAATGCCCTCCGCGCGCACGTCCCGCGCGGCGAAGAGGCGGTCGATGAAGCCGGAGGGCAGCTTCGCGGCGTGGAAGGACGCGAGCAGCTCTGCGCCCTCACGGTCGACGACGAGGGGCACGCCCGCGAGCACGGGCACGTCCGCGCCGGCCGCACGGCACAGCGCGACGAAGGCGGCGACCTCCTCGGCATCCCCGGCGTACTGCGTGAGACACATCCGTCCCCCGGCGCGCTGCTTCTCGGCGACGCGTGCGCCGCGTTCGGCGACGGGCGGGGCGGCGGGCGACTCGGCGAACGAGGGGAGAAGCCCGAGGGAGGCGGCCCGAGGCAGCGTCGTGGTGGATTCGAGGTCGAAGACGGGGCGGGCATCGGGCCGGTCGCCTGTCTGCGTGTGGTCGCCCGTGACGCAGTGCACCCCGGCGACGCCCAGCGCGCGTAGCGACAGCAGTTCGCGCTCCAGGGCGGTGCGGTTGCGGTCGCGGGCGTTGAATCCCATCCACACCCGCAGTCCGGTCGCGCCGATCAGCGCCGCACGGTACGACGGGGGGAACTGCACGCGGGAGCGTCCGGCGTCGCCGGAGAGGACGGCGTCGACGCTGCCGGCGAGCGCCTCGGCGGTCGGTCTCACGGCATCGGCGCGCAGGGCACGCACCGGAAAGCCGGTGAACACGAGCGGCCGGCGCGCGGCGATCTCGACCAGCTCGCGCCCGGCGGGCGTCGCCGGCCTGGAGGGGTGCTCGGAGACGGCGTCCGAAGGTGTCTCCTCGGTGGCCGGGCTCGTCCAGCGCACCGGGAGGTCGCGGGTCAGGAACACGCACGGGGTCGGGTGCACCTCGCACGTCCCGTCGGCGTTGACGCCGCCGCAGGGGCCGTAGGCCATCGACTTCGGGCACCCGGCGATGCGGCTGGCCGCTGCCGCGGGGGTCGCCGTCGCGACGCTCATGCGGTGCCCGCCGTCTCGGTGGCGATCGCGTCGGTGGCGATCGCGGTCCGCAGTCGCGCGGCCGCCGATGCCAACGCGTCGACCGCAGTGAGTTCTGCGGCATCCGCCGCCCCCGCGGTCGGAGCGGAGGCGGCAGCGGCGATCGCCGACAGGTGGATGCCGACGACGCCGGGGATCGCGAGCGCGCGGCGCGCCCAGGCGACCGCCGCGGCGATACCGGCGTCCACCGGGTCGTCGGCGCCGGCCACCGCCGTGACGAGCTCGTCCGGCAGGCCGACCCCGGGAAGCGCGGCCAGTCGTCGGGCCGTCGCGACGGACGTGAGCACCGGCACCGACACGAGTACCGGCACGGGGGCCGCCGTGGTCGCGAGGGCGGCGGTGAAGCGGCGGATCTCGGCGAGGTCGCCGCAGAGGTTCAGGATGCCGAGTTCCGCCCCGGCCTGCGCTTTGCGGGCGAGACGGACGGGCCGGTAGTCGACGGGCGGTGCGGAGGGCTGTTCGGCGACCGCGACGAAGAGCCCGGCCCGGCGGGCGAGAGCCGTCAGACGTGTCGCGTCGAGATCGAAGACCGGCTGCGCCTGCGGCAGGGCGGTGGAGGCCGGGTGGTCACCGGTCACGGCGAGCACGCCGGACACGCCCAGGTCGGCGAGGGCGGCGAGTTCTCCTTCGAGTGCGACCCGGTTGCGGTCGCGACAGGTGAGGCCGGCCACCACGCGCGATCCGGCGGCGGCGAGCAGGAGGGCCTTGTGGGTCAGGCTGAGCGCATCGCGTAGCCCCGGCGGCTCGCCGGCGATCACGGCGGTCAGCTCTCGCAGTCGCACGCCCGCCTCAGTGATGACGGCCGGGTCGGTGGAGCGCACCGGGAGGTCGGCCGTGATGACCGCATCGGCGTCGACGAGGGCCGCGAACGCCGTCGATGCTTCTCCCCGCGGGGAGACCGGCAGCGCGTCGCCGCTCGCGCGGGCCGCGTTCGGAGCATCCACTTCGGCGGCGGAGAACTCCAGATCGTGCAGTACCGCGGGGTCGTCGACGAATGAGCATCGGATGCCGGGCACTTCGCAGCCGCCGTCGATCGCGACACCGCCGCAGGGCCCGTGGACCATGCGCTTCGGGCAGCGCCGTGTTGCTTCGCGCAGGCGCAGGGGAGCGGTCACGGGTGCTCCTCTCGCGTTCGCGGATCGGTCCGGCGATGTTGGTGTCGCCAACAATGCCACTGTAGGAGCGCGCCGTTTCGCCGGTGTTACGGTCACGTGTGCGTCGATGTCGCCGCGGAATCACGCGGCGCGCGGGGCTCTAGAGTGAGGCCCATGCCGACGTCCGCGCTCGCCGCCTCCCGCATCGACGACTGGCTGCAGCAGTTGTCTGCGCCCGTCCCCGATCCCGGCGGCGGTGCCGCCGCGGGGATCGTGATCGCCACCGGTGCCGCGCTGGTCGCGATGGCCGCCGGCTACGCGCCGGCCGAGGCTGCGGCGGAGATCGCGGCCGCGGCGACCCGGGTGCGCGGCGATGCGCTCACCGCCGCGGAGCACGACGGGCGGATGTCGGGCCGGCTCGTCGCGGCCTTCCGACGCTCCATCGACGACCCCGAGCGCGGCGAGGCGCTGCGCACCGCCACCGTCGCTGCCGCGGACGCCGGCGCCGACCTGGTCGCACTCGCGGCATCCCTCGAGGGGCCCCTCCTCTGGCTGGAACGCTTCGGCGAGGATCGCCTGGCCCCCGATGTCGCCGTCGCCGCGCGGATGCTCGCCTGCGGCATCCGCTCGACTGCCGTGAACATCCGGGGAAACACGACCAGCGCCGCCGCCGCGGGAGTCGACGCCGTGACCCTCGAGCGCCTGCGTGATGCGTGGGATCAGGCGACGCACGCCGCCGGCGGCCTGGACGCGGTGGCAGAACGCGTGACCGCGGCGCTCTGAGAACACGGCGATGCCCTGACCCCCGCGGGGGAGTCAGGGCATCGCCGGTGAGGACGGTCAGTTCATCTTGATCGACGTGTCGATGAACTGGTTCGTGTAGAGCGCGGACGGATCGATCGCCGACGCGGCGGCCTGCGAGATGCTGCCGGCCGTGACGAGGAAGGGCGTGAAGTCCTTCACGATCGACGCCATGCGGGCGGGGTCGAACTGCCCGAACACGCCCGATGCCTTGTCGTTGGCGACGAGGCCCAGCTTCTTCTGCTGCTCGACGGAGAACTGCGCGACGCCCTCGGAGTAGGTCCAACCCGTGTCGTACTTCTCGACGAGGTCCAGGATCACGGCGTTGCCGTGCTCGGGGGAGTTGAGGAAGTCGATCTGCGACTGCTGCATGATCGGGACGAGCTTCTTCAGGCAGTCGGCCTTGTCGGTGACGTCGGCCTTTCGCACCGCGAGCGGCTCGGGGTAGATGTTGTAGCCCAGCTCGGACAGCAGCTGGTAGCCGACGTCCTTGCCCCACTGCGAGATCTCGTTCTTGTAGATGTAGGGCTCAGCGGTCGCGAAGCCCTGCTGCAGGATCTTCGGGTCGGAGACGAAGCGCTGCGGGGTGCCCTCGTAGCTCGTGTCGATCTGCGACGTCGTGATGATGCCCTGCGAGAGCAGGAGGTTCGGGATCACGTCGCCGGAGGTGACGATCGGGTCGCCGGCCGAGGCGGCCTCCTTGATCGTCGTGGCGCCGTTGTGGCTGGCCGGGTCCCACATGAGGATCTGCGGGCTGAAGGTCAGCTGCGAGGTCACGGCCACGGTGGGCTGGTCGGCGTTCGCGACGATCGCCGCGTCGGTGTTGACGGCGCCGATGAGGATGTCGGTGTCGAGGTACATGAGCGCCGGGACGGGCTGGAAATTGACCGCGGGGCCGCCGGAGCGCACCTCGATCTTGACGCCGGTGTCGGTGCCGTTGACGACGAGCGGGCCGGTGACCGTCTTCTTCTCGGTGTCGACGGTGTAGCCGTCGCCGACGAGGTTGTACATGGCGCCGTGCTCGGACTCGGGCTGCCAGTCCTGCTGCATGACGACGGTCGCCGGGCAGACGCTCGCGAGGTCGAGCGGGCCGCCCTTCTCGGCGACGTTCGCCGCCGAGGTGGTCGCCGGAGCCGCGGCGTCGGTGCTGGAACATCCCGCGACGGCGGCGACGGTGGCGGCGAGCGCTCCGATCGCGACGGTGCGTGCGATCACGCGGCGGGAGAGAAAGGCGGGCTGTGACACGGTGTCCTCCTGGAAGGCTTCGGGTGCGGTGTGGACAGACGGGTGGTGCGTGTTCGTGGTGCAGGGAGGGAAAGAAGAGGTGGTTCAGCGGGTGGCGACGCCGAACAGTCGACCGACGACGACGCGGTCCAGCGCGGCGAAGATCGAGAAGACGATCACGCCGAACAGTGCCGTGAAGATGATCGCGAGGAACAGCGGCTCCATGTTCAGACGCAGCGTGTAGGTGCGCAGCAGTCCGCCGATGCCCTGGCTGCCCTGCTGGAAGAAGAAGTCGCCGACGATCGCGCCGATGACGGCGAGGCCGGCCGACTGCCGCAGGCCCGTGAAGATCGACGGGATGGCGGCGGGCAGCATGAGCTTCGTCATCCGCTGCCACTTGGTGGCCTTCTGCAGCGTGAACAGGTCGTGGGCGGCGGGCGTGGCCGACTGCAGGCCGAACAACGTGTTGGAGATCATCGGGAACACCGCGATGATGACGCAGACCACGATGCGGGCGGGCAGTCCATAGCCCATCCAGATGCCGATCAGCGGGGTGAGGGCGAGGATCGGGATCGTCTGCAGGATGACGGCGTACGGGTAGAGGATCTTCTCGGCGAGGGTCCACTGCGACATGACGATCGCCCACCCCATGCCGATCGCGACGGCGATCGCGAGGCCGATGAGGGCGACGGTGATGGTCTGACCCAGTGCGGCGATCATCGGGCCGATCACCTTGTCGTTGCCGATCGTCTCGGCCAGCACCTGGTGGGGAGGCGGCAGCAGGAAGCGACGGCTCTCGCTGAGCAGCAGGTACGACACGGCGTACCAGATCGCGATGATGCCGATCAGGGCCGCGACGATCGGGAACGCACGCGACCAGGTGCGGCGGGCGACGCTCGCCGCACCGCTCGGGCGGGCCGGACGGGCGGCCATGGTCGCGGTCGCCGTCTCGGCGGATGCCGCGGCATCCCCGACGGACGCGGAGGATGCCGACTCGGCGAGCGATGCCGGGGCCTTCAGGGCGAGGTTCTGGCTCACGAGTGCGCCTCCAAAGCGTGCGAGAGGTGTCCGACGATGCGCCCGAACTCGGGTTCGTAGCGCAGCTCGGGGGATCGGGGATAGGACCAGGGCAGCTCGATGTCGTCGACGATGCGGCCGGGCCGTCCGCTCATCACGAGCACGCGGCTCGACAGGTAGACGGCTTCGGAGATCGAGTGCGTGATGAACATCGCGGCGAAGCCCTTGAGCTGGAACAGGCGCTGCAGTTCGGTCTGCATCTTCAGGCGGGTGATCTCGTCGAGGGCGCCGAACGGCTCGTCGAAGAGGGCCAGCTGCGGCTCGGCGACCAGCGCGCGGGCGATCGAGACGCGCATGCGCATGCCGCCGGACAGCGCACGCGGATGCTGGTTCTCGAAGCCCTTCAGGCCGACCAGTTCGAGGGCTTCGGCGGCGCGGCGGCGCCGCTCGGCTGCTCCCACGCCGGCGAGCTCGCCGACCAGCTCGACGTTGCGCTGGGCTGTGCGCCACTCGAGCAGCGTCGCCTCCTGGAAGACGAAGCTGGTCGTGTCGGCGCGGACGTCGACTGCTCCCTCGGTGGCGTCGTCGAGGCCGGCGGCCAGGCGCAGCAGGGTCGACTTTCCGCAGCCGGATGGGCCGACCACCGACACGAACTCGCCGGGACGGACGTCGATCGACACGCCCTCGAGGGCGCGGGTGCCGGTGGCGAACACCTTGGCGACGTCGGTGAAGGCGAGTGTCGGTGCGGTGGTGGGGTCCACCGCTGTCGCGGCGGTGGCCGGCGCGACAGCGGATTCGATGGTGGTGCTCATAGCAGGGCTCCCTCGGAGGTCGGGGCGGAGGGCGGGGTGGGCAGGGCGCGCAAGTCGAGCACGCTGCTGACCACGCGGCGGCGGACGGCGATCACGCGCCCGTCACGGATGACGATGCGGTCGGGGGCGCGCTCGGCGAGCGCCTCCGCGATGTGCGCGGCGCGCACGAGCACGACGTCGGCGACGTCGCCGACGCGTCCTCGTGCCGGTGGCAGTCCGAATGCCGCGCGTCCGCCGTGGGAGCTGACGTGCCAGGCTTCGGCGGGCGTGAGGTGACCGGCGACGACGAGCTCGGAGGCGACATCGACCATGTCGGCGTTGCCGAGCGGGTTGAAGGGGTCCTGCACGTTGTCGCCGCCGGCGGCCAGTGTGATGCCGGCGGCAAGGATCTCGCGCAGCGGCGGGATGCCGCGGGGTGTGGCGACCGGGTGCTGCCAGCCCTGCAGGTAGAGGTTGGTCAGCGGGTTGGTGATGATCGAGACGCCGGCCTCGGCGACGGCGGCGAGGGTGCGGGCGCGCGTGGCGGCATCCTGCGTGGACAGGCTCACGCAATGACCCGCCGAACGGATCACACCGGCCGGCCAGTGGCGTGTGCGGGCGGCGAGCTCGGCGAGACCCGTGGATGCCGGATCGAGCGTCTCGTCGGTGTGCAGGGCGATGCCGAGGCCGAACTCTTCGGCGAAGGCGGCGTTGCGCTCCAGGTCGGCGCTCGGGTCTTCGGCGAGGTGGGGGAAGCCGCCGATGAGGTCGATGCCGAGGGCCACCGCCGCGCGCCCGAGGTCGTCGGGGCCGTCGGAGGCGCCGGGGCTGGCGACGATCTGCAGGTCGACGATGCCGGCGAACTCGTCGCGCAGCTCGATGAGGGCGCGCACCCCGCGGAGGGGGTCGTCGCCCAGGTGGTAGTTCGTGTGCGAGCGCACGGCTGTGACACCGGCGTGCAGCGCGGCCATTAGGTGCCGCCGGGCGCCGGCCTTGATGTCGGCGGAGGAGTGGTTCTCGCCGTGGTCGATCCAGCACGCGATCGCGTCGTCGAGCGATCCCTCCGGCTGGCCGAACGAGGTCCAGGTGTAGCCCTTGTCGAGGTGGGCGTGCAGATCCGCCAGGGGCGGCAGGGCGATCCAGCCGGTCGCGTCGACCGTCTCGCCGACGGTGTCGCCCGTGAGGTCCGACGCGTGCGTATCGACCACGACGCCTCCCGCGAAGGCCAGGTTGTCGCCGATCTCGCCGCACGGGGTGAGGCCCGTCAGGGCGGCGATGCGCTGGCCCGGCTCCAGGAGTTCGGCATCCATCTGATCGTCCTCCTCGGGGTCTGCGGTGTCGCGTGGTGTTGTTGGTATGGCCAACATCGGGTGAGAATCAGTAAACGCTCGACGTGTTTCCTGCCAGGCCTGTCGGGATTGCGGCCGTGTTAAATCCGCGCGAAGAGTGCGGCCGGTCGGCGCCCCCGCGCACAGGCGGCGCTGTGCGAGCGGAGAGAGTGGGAGCATGAGCTACTTCAGTGACGTCGAACGCGACCTCGTGGTCGCCGCCCGCACCGTGCTGGCCGACGGGGTCGTGGCGCTGGACCTCGTCGCGCACAATGGCCGCGACCTGCCGGTCTGGGAGCCCGGGTCGCACGTCGATCTGATCTTCTCCGACGCGCGCGTGCCCGCGGCCGAGCGCGTCGAGCGGCAGTACTCGCTCTGCGGCGACGCGGCCGATCGTTCCACCTGGCGCGTCGCGGTGCTGCGCGAAGACGAGGGGCGGGGCGGATCGGTGCGGGTGCACGAGGAGGTGCAGGTCGGTCAGCGCCTGCGTGTGCGCGGACCGCGCAACCACTTCGCCTACGAGATCGCTCCCGCCGTCACTCACCGCTTCGTCGCCGGCGGCATCGGGATCACACCGATCCTCAGCATGGTCCGCGCGGCGGCGCAGGCCGGCGCGGAGTGGACCCTCGATTACGCCGGACGATCGCTGTCGACGATGGCGTTCGTCGACGAGCTGCGCGCCCTCGACGACGGCGCGGGCCGGGTGCGCCTGTACCCTGCCGATCGCGGTGCGCGTCTCGACGTGGCCGGGGTGGTGGATGCCGCGGGCGATGGCGGTCCGGTCTACGCGTGCGGGCCCGCCCGGCTGATCGCCGCCCTCGAGGACGGCTTCGAGGCCGCCGGACGCGCCGCGGCGCTGCACGTCGAGCGGTTCGAAGCGATCGAATACGGCGAGCCGGTCTGGCCGGATCCGTTCGAGGTTGAGCTCGCCCTGTCGGGCGACATCGTCACCGTGCAGCCGGGGCAGTCGGTGCTGGAGGCGATCGAAGAGCACAGTCCCACGACGATGGTGCTCTCCAGCTGCCGGCGCGGGACGTGCGGCACCTGCGAGGTGCCCGTGCTGGAGGGCGAGATCGAGCACCGCGACTCCGTGCTCACGCCGCTGGAGCGTGAGCAGAGCGCGGTCATGATGGTGTGCGTCTCGCGCGCAGCGTGCCCACGGATCGTGCTCGACGCCTGAGTCGATGTCTGAGTCGCGGCGCGGCGTTCAGCGGCCGACGCGCTCCCGGAGGGCGGCGGTGAGGGCGTCTTCGTCGGCGGTGACGAGCCGGTAGTCGCGGACGACGACGCGTCCCGCGACCACGACATGACGGGGCCGGCGCCCCGGGTGGGCCCAGAGCAGGCCCGCGACCGGGTCGGCCACTCCGGCGTCGGCGACCCCGGAGACGTCCCAGACGCAGAAGTCGCCCACCGCGCCCGGGGTCAGGATGCCGAGGTCGGCGCGACCGAGGCCGCTCGCGCCACCGGAGGTGGCCATGGCGAGCACATCGCGGGCCGGCAGGGCGGTGCCGACCAGGCCCGACACCTGCATCGCCAGGCGCGCGTCGGCGAGCAGGTGCCCGGCGTCGTTGGAGCCGCCGCCGGAGGTGCCTAGTCCCACGGTGATGCCGGCCTCCTGCAGGCGGCGCACCGGCGCGATGCCCCAGCCCATCGGCACGTCGCAGCCCGGGGCGTGGGTTGCGGTGATGCCGGCGGCGGCGAGCCGCGCGATCTCTTCGTCGGTGACGTCGCACAGGTGCGCGATCGTCACCCCGGACTCGAGCCAGCCCCATTCCTCGAGGAGGTCCAGGGGGCGCCGCCCGTAGCGGGCCAGGGCGATCTCGGTGTCGACCTGCTCGTTCGCCTGCGTGCGCCGGCGCAGACCGTAGCGCCGGGCGACCTCGCCCAGCGCGCGGAAGGTCTCCTCGCTGTCGGAGTGCACGCCGGCGGGGCCGACGGCGAGCTGCAGCATGCCGTCGGCGCTCGTGCCGCCGGGAGAGGACGCCGCAGCCTCGGGGAGTAGGGCACGCACGATCGCGTCCGCGCTCGCTGCCGCGGCATCCGGTGCATCGCGCGCCGAGCCGCGCACGAACACGAGCCGGGCGCCGAGCGCCGCGGAGGCGGCGGCGATCGCGCGGGCGATGTCCACGGTGTCGCCGACCGGGTCGTCGCTTCTGGCCGGGTCGGGCCAGTTGAGCTGATGGTCGGCGACCGTCGTCACCCCGCTCAGCAGTGACTCGGCCACGCCGACGCCGGCGGTCGCGCCGACCAGGGATGCGTCGATATGGGCGTCCGTGTAGGCGGCGGCCATGGCCGGCAGCCACTCGCGCATCGGCACCCCGCGGGTGCCCGGGAGGGTGCGAAAGCCCGACTGCAGCAGGTGGTGGTGCGCGTTGACGAGGCCGGGGGTGACGATCCCGCCGTCTGCGTCGAGGGTGTCGATGCTCTCCTCCGGCGAGGGCGCGGATGCCGTGCTCGCGACCCGTCCGCGTCGGATCACGAGGTCGCCGCCGCGGTCGCGGGCGGGGTCGTCGAAGCGTTCCACGATGCGCGCGGCGCCGGTGAGGATGAGCGATCCGGTCATGCCGTCCGTCCTATCAGCCGCATGTTTCGGGCAGATGTGCGGGCCGACGCGCAATGTCCGAACCCGTTCCTATCTTCGAGACAAGCACATTGAACTAGTCGAATACATGTTCTAATCTGTCGAAGTGAGGCCGATCGTGGGGACCGTTGCTGCCGCGGATGTCGCGGGCACCGTGAGCACCCTGCGCGCTCAGATGGAGCGTATGCAGGGGCGTCGCCTCGACGCGCCCGTGCTCCCCGTCGCCCCGGCGCTGGCGGAGCTGCTGCCCGGCGGCGGACTGCGAACGGGGGGAGCCTACGCGCTCGGGCGGTCGATGGCGCTGCTGTTCGCCCTGCTCGCCGAGCCCTCGCAGGCCGGGTCGTGGTGCGCCGTGGTCGGCATGCCGCACGTGGGCGTCGAAGCGGCTCGCGCCGCCGGGGTCGATCTGTCGCGGCTCGTGCTCGTGCCCGACCCGGGAGAGCGGTGGCTGGCCGTCGCCTCGACCCTCGCCGACGTGCTGTCGGTGGTCGCGGTACGCCCGCCGTCGCGGGCGAAGGATAGCGAGGTGGCCCGGCTGGCCGCCCGCATGCGCGAGCGGGAGGCGGTGCTGCTCGTGCAGGGACCGTGGCCGCAGACCGAGGCGATGATCGATGTGTCCGATCCGTCGTGGTCGGGCCTCGGCGAGGGGCACGGCATCCTGTCGGGGCGCGAGCTGACGGTCACCGTGACCAGCCGCCGTGCGCCGGTTCCGCGCTCGCGGCGCCTGATGCTGCCCGACGATCGGGGGCGCCTGGGCGGCGGGTCTCAGCCCGCCCGCACGCGCCTTCCCGAACCCCTGCCGATGAGACGGGCGGTGTGAGATGGGTGTCGTCCCTGCGGGCACCCCGCCGCGGAGCCTCGTCGTCTGGGTGCCCGACTGGCCGATCGTCGCGACCACCCGCGACGGCGATGAGCCCCTCGACGCCGCGGAGCCGATCGCCGTGTTCGAGAAGGGCGCGGTCGTCGCCTGTTCCGCGGCGGCGCGCGCCGCGGGTGTGCGCCGCCGCATGCGCCGCCGCGATGCCCAGGCGCGCTGCCCGCAGCTGACGGTGGTGGATGCCGACGCCGTGCGCGATCACCGCGCGTTCGCCCCCCTGATCGCGGCGATCGAGGAGGTCGCGCCGAACGTGCAGGTGATGCAGCCCGGGCTGTGCGCGCTGCGCGCCCGGGGTCCGGCGCGCTACTTCGGCGGCGAGGCGGCCGCCGCCACCGTGCTGGCCGGGGCGATCGCCGCGCTGGGCATCGACGACGTGCGCGTGGGCATCGCCGACGGCACCTTCACGGCCGAACAGGCGGCACGCTCCGGCACCCGGCGCGAGGATCCGGTGCGGATCGTGCCCGCAGGCACCGCGGCGGACTTCCTCGCACCGCTGCCGGTCGTCGTGCTCGATGAGGAGCTGGCCTCGCTGTTCGGCCGGCTCGGTGTGCAGACGGTCGGCGAGGTCGCCGCGCTCGGCGCCGACCGCCTGGTCGAGCGCTTCGGCACCCGTGGCCACTGGCTGTACGCCCTGTCATCCGGCCGCGATCCCCGGCCGGTCACCGCCCGCACGCCCCCGCCCGAGCTGCACCGCGAGGTGGCGTTCGAGCCGCCGGTGGAGACCGCCGATCAGATCGCTTTCGCCCTGCGGGTTCCCGCCGCGGAGTTCGTCTCCCGTCTGGGTGCGCAGGGGCTGGTCTGCACCGAACTGCGCGTCGTGCTGACCGGCGATCGCGGCGAGCGCAGCGAACGGGTCTGGCTGCACCCGGGGGCGTTCGATGCGGCCGCCGTCGTCGACCGGGTGCGGTGGCAGCTCGCCGAGCAGGGGCCCGGCGCAGCGAAGAGCGTGGCGCCGTCGAGTCGCCTGGCCGGGCAGCTGCGCAGCGCCGTGGCGCGGGTGCGGATCGAACCCGAGGCGGTGGATGCCGCCGCGCACCACACCGCACGTCTGTTCGGATCGGGGCCCGAGGAGCGCGTGCACCGCGCGCTCTCGCGCGTGCAGGCGATGCTCGGCCATCAGGGCGTGCTGACGCCGGCCGTCGGCGGAGGGCGCTGGCTGGGCGAGCGGCAGCGCCTCGTGCCGTGGGGCGATGTCGCGGGCGACCTGCAGGCAGGAGAGCGGCCCTGGCCGGGGAGCCTTCCCGATCCGCTGCCCTCGGCGGTGTTCGCCGAGCCGGTTCCGGTGGCGGTGCTCGACGACGACGGCGACATGATCGCGGTCGATGCGCGTGGCGAGCCCACGGCGGCGCCGACCGTGATCGAGCTCGGAGGCAGACGCCGCGGCATCCGCACCTGGGCCGGGCCGTGGCCGGTCATCGAACGCGAGTGGGATCCGGCGCGGGCGCGGCGGGCGCATCGCTTCCAGATGGTCGACGACGCCCAGGGGGCGTGGCTGCTGGTGTGCGAGGAAGGGGTCTGGCAGATCGAGGGGAGGTACGACTGATGGGGTTCAACAATCCGTCGGTGCGCTGGTCCGAGATGGCGCGGCTGCTGGGGTCTCCCGATATCGGCGGCGACACGCAACCCGATGGCGGCGACGGCCCGGCCTTCTCGCGCAAGCGGGGAAAGTACGAGCCGCCCCCGATCGAACGTCCCGCGGATGCCGTGCCCTACGCCGAACTGCACGCGCATTCCTCGTTCTCCTTCCTCGACGGCGCCTCCTCACCGGCGGAACTGGCGGAAGAGGCCGAACGGCTGGGGTTGCACGCGCTCGCGATCACCGACCACGACGGGTTCTACGGCATCGCCCGCTTCGCCGAGGCGGCGGAGCACCTGCAGCTGAAGACCGTCTTCGGGGCGGAGCTGACGCTCGCCGCCGGAGGCGACGGGGACGTGAGCACGCCGCCGGCCGGATTGCTGAGCGGACCGAGTCCGGCCCGGTCGGGGGCGGCCGATCCGCTCGGATCGCACCTGCTCGTGCTGGCCCGTGGTGAGGAGGGCTATCACCGTCTCGCCGCGGCGATCACGCATGCCCAGCTCGCCGGCGGCGAGAAGGGGCGTCCCTGGTACGACCTCGACGACCTCGCCGATCGCAGCGGCGGCCACTGGGCGGTGCTCACCGGATGCCGCAAGGGCGCCGTGCGGCAGGCGCTCGCCGCCGATGGTGCCGATGCGGCCGCCTCGGCGCTCGACCGGCTCATCGCCCTGTTCGGCCCTGAGGCGGTCTTCGTCGAGCTGATCGACCACGGGGCGCCGACCGATACGCGCGACAACGACGTGCTGGCCGCACTCGCCGCCGCGCGGGGTCTGCCCGTGCTGGCCAGCAACAACGTGCACTATGCGGTTCCCGAACGTGTGCACCTGGCGGCGGCGGTCGCGGCGGTGCGGGCGAATCGGGGGCTGGACGAGCTCGACGGGTGGCTGCCGTCGCATGCGAGCGCCCACCTGCGCTCGGGCGCCGAGATGACACGGCGGTTCCGGCGCTATCCCGGCGCGGTCGCCCGCACGGTCACCCTCGCCGACGAGCTCGCCTTTCCGCTGCGCCGCGCCAAGCCCGCGCTGCCGAAGCTCCCCGTCCCCGAAGGGCACACGCCCATGTCGTGGCTGCGCCAGCTCGTTTGGGATGCGGTGCCGCACATGTACCCCGACCTCGACGGCGACGGGCGGGCGCGCATCGAGAAGGAGCTCGGCGTCATCGAGCAGAAGGACTTCCCCGGCTACTTCCTGATCGTGCACGGCATCGTGGCCGAGGCGCGTCGACGCGGCATCCTCTGTCAGGGGCGCGGGTCGGCCGCCAACAGTGCGGTCTGCTATCTGCTGGGTATCACCGCGATCGACTCGATCTTCTACAACCTGCCCTTCGAGCGCTTCCTGTCGGCGATGCGCGAGGAGGAGCCCGACATCGACGTCGACTTCGACTCGGATCGGCGCGAAGAGATCATCCAGTGGGTCTTCGACACCTACGGGCGCGAGCGCGCGGCGCAGGTCGCGAACGTCATCCAGTACCGGCCGAAGAACGCGGTGCGCGACATGGCCAAGGCGCTCGGGCACTCGCCCGGGCAGCAGGACGCCTGGTCGAAGCAGGTGGAGAGATGGGACGGCGCCGTCGCCGGCGCGCACGACATCCCCGACCGGGTGCTCGCCTACGCCGGCGAGCTGCTGAAGGCGCCTCGCCATCTCGGCATCCACTCCGGGGGCATGGTGCTCACCGAGCGGCCGGTGGGGGAGGTGGTGCCCATCGAGCATGCGCGGATGGAGAACCGCACCGTCATCCAGTGGGACAAGGACGACGCCGCCTGGATGGGGCTCGTGAAGTTCGACCTGCTGGGACTCGGCATGCTCGCCGCCCTGCAGTACTGCTTCGACCTCATCGCGGAGGCGACGGGCGAGACGTGGACGCTGCAGAGCATCCCGAAGGAGGAGGCGGCCGTCTACGACATGCTGTGCCGTGCGGATTCGATCGGGGTGTTCCAGGTCGAATCGCGCGCGCAGATGGGCCTGCTGCCCCGGCTGCAGCCGCGACGGTTCTACGACCTGGTGATCGAGATCGCGCTGATCCGGCCCGGGCCCATCCAGGGCGGCGCGGTGCACCCGTACGTGCGGCGCAAACTCGGGCTGGAAGAGCCGACGTACGCGCACGAGAAGCTGATCCCGGTGCTGGAGCGCACTCTCGGGGTGCCGGTGTTCCAGGAGCAGCTGATGCAGATGGGCATGGCCGTCGGCGACCTCACCGGTGAGGATGCCGATGTGCTGCGCCGGGCGATGGGCTCCAAGCGCGGCATCGAGCGCATCGAGTCGGTGCGTCAGAAGCTCTACGACGGCATGGCACGCAACGGTCTGGTGGGAGCCGTCGCCGACGACATCTACGCGAAGATCCAGGCGTTCGCGAACTTCGGCTTCGCCGAGAGCCACTCCCTGTCGTTCGCGCTGCTCGTCTACGCCTCGTCATGGCTCAAGCTGCACTATCCCGGTGCGTTCCTCGCGGCCCTGCTGCGTGCGCAGCCGATGGGGTTCTACTCGCCCGCGACCCTCACCGCCGACGCCCGCCGCCACGGCGTCGTCGTGCGTCGTCCCGACCTGCACGCCTCCGGGGTGGATGCCGGGCTCGAGCCCCTCGACGCCGACAGCAGCGGCCCCTCCCTGGCTGCAGGGGCTCCGGTCGTTGAGCGAGCGAGCGCAGCGAGCGAGTCGAAACGCGTCCCCACCGGCATCCCCTCCTGCACCGATCGTCACCAGCCGCCCGTGCCCCCGTTCGACATCGCCGCTCCCGATGCGTCGGCCGCCCACCGTCGCGACGCCGGCCACGCCGTGCGGCTGGGGCTTGCGGCGGTCACCGGGGTGGGAAAGCGGCTCGCGGAACGCATCGTCGCCACCCGCGACGCCGAGGGTCCGTTTCGCGACCTGCGCGATCTCGTGCGGCGCACGGGCGCCACCGCCGCGCAGGTAGAGGCGCTGGCGACGGCGGGGACGTTCGAGAGCATGGGCATCAGCCGGCGCGAGGGCATCTGGTTGGCCGGCGACGCGGCACAGGATCTGCCCGAGTTCCTGCCCGGCTCGCTCGTCGCCGTACAGCCGCCGCTGTTCGGCGACCCCTCGACGTACGACGTGCTGGCCGCCGATCTGTGGGCCACGGGCATCTCGACCGACGATCACCCTCTCACGCACTACCGCGCGCCGCTGGATGCCCGCGGCGTGCTCACCTCGCGAGAGCTCCGCACGCACGAGGTCGGCCGTCGGGTCGAGGTCGCGGGTCTGGTGACCCATCGGCAGCGGCCGGCGACGGCATCCGGCATCACCTTCATCAACCTCGAAGACGAGCACGGTCTCGTCAACGTCATCTGCTCGAAAGGCGTCTGGGATCGTTATCGCCGCGTGCTGCGCGACGCGCCCGCCCTCATCGCCCGCGGCATGCTGGAGCGCTCACCCGAGGGTGTCACCAACCTCGTCGCCGACGCCTTCGAAGACCTGCGCGTCGGCGTGCGCCACCGCTCCCGCGACTTCCGCTGATGTCACCGCCGCGCCGAGGCGTCAGGGGCGGCCGGCGTGCTGCTCGGTCTTGGCGAGCTGGTCGGCCAGGTCGTCGGGCGACAGGGCCGCTTCGCGGAACTCCGTCGTCAACGGCAGACGCAGGTGCAGGTCGGTGCACAGGCACAGCTCGACCGTGCCGTGGTCCAGCACGAAGTCGAGCACGTGGCCGCCGCGGGTGCGTCTGTCGTCGATGAAGTGCGCGTGGCATCCGGGAACGCCGATGCCCTGCTCGTACAGCGGGGTGCGGAAGGCCACGATCGTGCCGTCGACCTCGTCGAACTGCAGCACCGCATCGTCGTCGGTGGCCTCGGTCATCGGGCGGTACGGCTTCTGCTGACGGGTGACCGTGCGTGCCGTCACGCGGCGGAAGTGCCCCGTGATCCGCAGGGCGTACATGTAGTTGGCCGACGCGGTGATCGCGTCGATCGCGGCCGACGCCTCCGCGCGCGTGACGCCGTCGGGGAGCGTCCGCGTGATCGTGGGCACGAAGTCGGTCACCACCGCGTAAGGCGTGGCCGAGTCGGCGGATGCCGCGGCGGCGGTGCCATCGCCGCGCAGGCGGTACGCGACGCCGTCAACGACGACCATCTCGCCGTCGAGGGCGTTGAACGTGCCGATACCGAAATCGCCGTGGCCCAGCAGTTCGCCGACGGTCATGTCGTCTTCGTAGATGCCGTCCAGGAGCGCGGCCATGAGGCTCGTCTGGAACAGGGTGTGACGTTCGGCGCTCATGCGGGGTCCTTTCGGGAGGAGGGAAGGTGGATGCCGCGAGGCCGGAGTCTGCTCACAGCAGCACGTCGGCGAGCAGGTCGCCGCCCAGGCGGTGCAGATTGTCGCGGTAGTCGACGGGGACGTCGATCACCGAGGGGCCGGGTTCGGCGATGGCGGCGAGGATCGTCGGCACGAGGTCGTCGATGGATGTGACGCGGTGGCCGTGGGCGCCGAACGACTCCGCGAACGCGACCACGTCGTAGGCGCCGAGCTCGACCGCGGCGGTGCGCCCGTATTTCTCGACCTGCTGGAAGGCCACCATGTCGTAGGCCGAGTCGTTGAACACGATGTGCGTGAAGCTCGCCCCGACCCGCACGGCGGTCTCCAGTTCGACGGCGGAGTAGAGGAACCCGCCGTCGCCCGACACCGACACGACCGGTTCGCCCGCGTCGGCGAGGCTGGCCGCGATGGCCCACGGCAGGGCGACGCCGAGCGTCTGCTGCCCGTTGGAGAACATCAGCGAGCGGGGACGGTAGGTGCGGAAGTGGCGCGCCATGTAGAGGTAGTTCGAGCCGACGTCGCAGAGCACGGTGGCGGCATCGGGGAGGGCGGCGCGGATGCCGGCGACGACGGCGACGGGGTCGAGGCCGAAGGCGTCGTCGTGGTCGGGGTCGCCGAGGTCGGTGTTCTCGGCGAGGCGGGTGCGCTCGCGATCGACGATGCGGGCGGTTTCGGCATCGTGCGGGAGGGGAAGCCCCGCGGCATCCACGGCCAGGAGCAGGTCGACGAGGGTGGTCGCGAGGTCGCCGACGAGTTCCACCGTGGGCCGGTAGTCGTTGTCGATGTCGGCCGGCACGGTGTCGATGTGGACGATGCGGCGGTCCTTGCCGGCGTTCCATTCCGCGGGCACGAACTCGACGGGGTCGTAGCCCAGCGTCAGCACGAGGTCGGCGTGGTGCAACAGCACGTCGCCCGGCTGGTTGCGGGCGAAGCCCACGCGTCCGAGGTAGTGGTGTTCGAGCTCGCGCGAGATGATGCCGGCGGCCTGGAAGGTCTCCACGACCGGCAGCCCGGTGGCGCGTAGCAGCGAGTGAAGGGCGTCGACGGTTCGGGGATCGCCGCTGCGGGCACCGGCGAGGATCACGGGAAAGCGCGCCTCACGCAGCAGTGCGGCGGCGCGATCGACGGATGCCGAGGCCGCCCCGCCGGTGACGGCGGGCACGATCGCATCGCGGAAGCCGATCGTGGTCGTCGCCGTCGACACGTCGTAGGGGAGCACCACGGCGGCGGCGCCGCGGGGTTCGCGGGTCGCGGCGCGGAACGCGTTCACGATCGCCTCCGCGACGTTGTCGGCGGCGGTGACCTCGGCCGCCGAGACCGTCACGGTCTGCAGCATGCCGACGGCATCCATCGCCTGATGCGCCCGCTTGAGGTGCTGCGTGCGCGACACGGCACCGCAGATCGCGACGACCGGGTCGCCCTCGGTGGTCGCGGTGAGCAGCCCCGTCGCGAGGTTGGCGGTGCCGGGGCCGCTGGTGACCAGCACGACTCCCGGGATGCCGGTGAGCCGACCGACCGCGGCGGCCATGAAGACCGCGTTCTGCTCGGTGCGGCACGTGATGAGCTGCGGCGCCCCGGCGATGCCCTGCACCGCCGCGAGCGCGTCGAAGACGGGATCGATCTTGGCGCCGGGCACGCCGAACACCCACCGCACGCCGTGGGCCATGAGCACGTCGACGACGCGGTCGGCAGCGCGACGTCCCGCGGGTGGCGTCGGCAGGTGCGTGGCGGAGGGCGACGTGGGGGGAGTGGCGACCGTGGCGATACTCATGACTCCATGCTCCGTCGCCGGCGTCTGGCGAGGAAGACGGCGTCGATGATGCGAGTCATCTGATTCACAGATGATTTCCGTCGCGTCGACAAGCGCGGCATGATCGAGGTATGGATGTGCGCCACCTCTCCGTCTTCGTCGCCGTTGCCCGAGAGATGAGCTTCACGCGGGCGGCCGACAGCCTGCTGCTCGCGCAGTCGGCCGTGTCGACCACCGTGCGCGAGTTGGAACGTGAACTGGGCGTCGAGCTGTTCGACCGTTCTCATCGACAGATCCGACTCACCGGTGCCGGGGAGGAGTTGCTCACGCGTGCCCAGGCGGTGCTGGAGCAGATGCGCGAGATCGGCGAGGCGGTCTCGTCGGCGGCGACCGAGCTGCGGGGGGCCGTGACGATGGGGCTCATGACCGGCGTCGACCTCGTCGATGTGCCGGGGCTTCTCGGCCGTTATCACGAGCGGCATCCGGCCGTCTCGGTGCAGCTGCGGGCGACGGGGTTGGGCTCGTCGGGTCTGGTCGCCCAGCTCGAGCGCGGCGAGATCGACCTGGCTCTGCTCGCGGTCGTCGATGCGCTTCCGGCGAGCCTGCGGGGTGAGGTCGTCGCCGCATCGCCGTACGTGCTGGTCGTGCCGGGGACGCACCGGCTCGCGGATGCCGAGGGCGTCACGCTCGCGATGCTCGAGGGGGAGAGCTTCGTCGACCTGCCGCCGGGGTACGGGTCGCGGCGCATCGTCGACGATGCCTTCGCCCATGCCGGGGTGTCACGCCGTGTGCTCATCGAGGTCGCCGATCTTTCCACGGCCGCCGCGTATGTGCCACAGGGGCTGGGGTTGGCGATCGTGCCGCGTTTCGCGGCGCTGGCGGCCTCGTCGGGCTCGGGGCGTCCGTTCGCCGATCCGGCCCCGCGGATGCCGGTGCGCATCATGCCGCTCGATGACGCCGTTCCCGCCTTCGAGGTGTCTCTCGCGTGGTCGCGCCGTCGCCCCCTGACCGCCGCTGCGCAGGGCCTCGTCGACCTGCTGCGCACCGAACTGCTGCCGTAGCCCCTCAACGACCGGGGGTGAGCGGGACGGAACAGGACTCGACGGTCGTCCAACCCCGTGACGCGCACGAGCGGCGTAGCGTTGGGGGCATGGCGAACGTTGCAGACTTCTTCATCGACACCCTCAAGCGCGCCGGCGTCACCCGCATCTGGGGTCTTCCCGGCGACTCGCTCAACGCCTTCACCGATGCGCTGCGACGCGACGGCGGCGATGATGCGATCCGCTGGATGCACATGCGGCACGAAGAGGCCGCCGCCTTCGCCGCCGGCGCCGAGGCGGAGCTGACGGGCGAACTCGCCGTCGTCGCGGGCTCGTGCGGCCCTGGCAACCTGCACTTCATCAACGGTCTGTTCGACGCCAACCGCAACCGCGTGCCGCTGCTGGCGATCGCCTCGCACATCCCGTCGGCCGAGATCGGCAGCACCTACTTCCAGGAGACACACCCGCAGGAGCTCTTCCGCGAGTGCAGCGTCTACACCGAGCTGGTGAGCGACCCGGCGCAGCTGCCGTGGGTGCTGGAGATCGCCATGCGCGCCGCGGTCGAAAAGCGCGGGGTTGCGGTCGTCGTCGTGCCCGGTGACGTGTTCTTCGCCGACGCTCCCGATCGGCGGCCGACGGCTCCGATCCGCGCCGCCGGCTCGACGGTGCTGCCCTCGGCATCCGCTCTGGCCGCCGCCGCGACCGCACTCAACGACGCCAAGAAGGTGACGATCCTCGCCGGGTCGGGCGTCGCGGGCGCGCATGACGAGGTGCTCGCCCTCGCCGAGACGCTGCAGGCGCCGATCGTGCACGCCCTGCGCGGCAAGGAGCACATCGAGTGGGACAACCCCTACGACGTGGGGATGACGGGGCTGCTGGGCTTCTCGTCGGGGTACAAGGCGATGGAGTCGTGCGACACCCTGCTGATGCTCGGCACCGACTTTCCGTACCGGCAGTTCTTCCCGTCGAAGGCGACCGTGATCCAGGTCGACATCCGCGGCGAGCAGCTGGGGCGGCGCACGCCCATCGACGTGGGATTGGTCGGCGGTGTGAAGGAGACGGCGAACGCGCTGCTGCCGCTGCTGCAGGGTGACCGGTCGTCGAAGCACCTGGACGAGAGTGTCGCCCACTACCGCAAGACGCGCGAGCGGCTCGATGACCTGGCCGTCGACGACGGCAAGGCTCCGGTACGGCCGGAGTACGTCGCGCGGGTGCTGGACGAGCTCGCCGACGAGGATGCCGTGTTCACCGCCGACGTCGGAAGCCCCGTGATCTGGGCCGCCCGCTATCTGCACATGAACGGAAAGCGCCGGCTGATCGGCTCGTTCGCACACGGGTCGATGGCCAACGCGATGCCGCAGGCGCTCGGGGTGCAGGGCGTCGACCGCTCGCGCCAGGTGATCGCGCTCGCCGGCGACGGCGGGCTGGCGATGCTCCTCGGCGACCTGCTGTCGATCCGCCAGAACGATCTGCCGGTGAAGATCGTCGTGTTCAACAACTCGTCGCTCAACTTCGTCGAGCTCGAGATGAAGGCGGCGGGCATCGTCAACTTCGGCACGGGGCTCGACAATCCGAGCTTCGCGGCGATCGCCGAGGCGATGGGCATCACCGGCATCCGCGTGGAGAAGGGCAGCGAGCTGCGCGGAGCGATCGCGCAGGCGCTCGCGACCGACGGGCCGGTGCTGGTCGACGTGGTCACGGCGCGTCAGGAGCTGGCGATGCCGCCGTCGATCACGCTCGCCCAGGCGAAGGGGTTCTCACTCTGGGCGCTGCGCACCGTGCTGTCGGGGCGCGGTGACGAGCTCATCGACCTCGCCGACACGAATGTCTGGCGTCGCCTGTTCCACTGACGCGGCCTGCCCCGGCGCCCGTCGGGCCAGGCGGTGGCGGCGCTCGATCGCCTGGCCCGCGTAGCTCGCGCCGACGATGAGTGCCGCCCCGGCGACGCCGACGGGGCCGATCGCCTCGCCGCCGGCCGCGACGCCGACGACGAGCGCCCAGACGGGTTCGGTGCCCATGAGGATGCTCGCGCGCGCGGCCGACGTGCGCCGCACCGCCCAGAGTTGCACGGCGAAGGCGAACACCGAGCAGAGCAGTCCGAGAAACAGCACGTCGGCGAGGGCCGCGGCATCCAGTCGCGCGACCGCGACCGGCAGGGAAGGCCCCGCGATCGCCGAGAACACGACGCTGCCGACCATCAGCTGCACGACGACCACGCCGAGCGAGCTGTCGCGGCGCCCGCGGGTGAGGTGGCCGCTGGCGGTCACGTGCACGGCGCGCACCACCGCCGCGGCGATGAGGAGGGCGTCGCCGGCGGTCGGCAGGTGGATGCCGTCGCCGGAGACGAGCAGCGCGACGCCGACGACGGCGGCCACCGCGGCGACGAAGTACGAGCGCGGCAGCCACACGCGCGACGCGATGCCCTCCAGCGCCGGCGTCATGACGAGGGCGAGGCTGATGAGCAGGCCCGCGTTGGTGGCGGAGGTGAGGCTCACGCCCCAGGTCTCCAGCCCGATGACGGCGGCCTGCGTACCGCCCAGGGCTACGGCGATGATGAGGCCGCGCCCCCGGGGGAGGCGCTGTCGGGTGAGGGCGCAGAGGATGCCGGCGCCGGCGGCGGCGACGAGGAAGCGCAGCGCATTCGCCGAGGCGACGCCCGTGAGGGCGATGAGGTCTTTGGCGACGAGGAAGCTGGCTCCCCAGGCGGCGGCGACCGCGAGGAGGGCGAGGTCGACGAGCAGGTCGGAGCGGCGGGTCATGCGCTCAGCGTGACAGCCACGGTCGTGAAGAGCATCGGGCAATGTCTTCATCAATGTGTTAGAGATTGCTTATGGATCCGATGCGCCTGCGCCTGCTGCGCGAGCTGGATGATCGCGGCAGCGTCTCGGCGGTCGCGTCGGCGCTGCACGTGAGCGCTTCGGCGGTGTCGCAGCAGCTGGCGATTTTGCAGGCGGACGTTCCCGTGCCGCTCACCGTGAAGCAGGGTCGTCGGCTGGTGCTGACCGACGCCGGGCGCGCGCTCGCGGCGGCCGGCGCCCGCGTCGACGAGGCGCTCGTGCTCGCCCGAGAGAGCGTCGGAGCGTTCCTCGCCCACGATGCCGCGCCGGTGCGCGTGTCGGCGTTCCACAGTGCGGGCGTCGCGCTGTTCGCACCGCTGCTGGCGGCGCTCGACGGCGCACCGGTCACGCTCACCGACGAGGACGTTGCGCGCGAGGAGTTTCCCGGACTCGTGGCCGCGCACGACCTCGTCATCGCACACCGGCTCGCGCACGACCCGGATTGGCCGCGAGAGCGGGTGGTGGTCACGCCGCTGTTCGTCGAACCGCTGGATGTCGCGCTGCCGGTGGCGCACCCCCTGGCATCCGCCGATCGGATCGATCCCGTGGCCCTCCGCGGACAGACGTGGATCTCGACGCACGAGGGTTTTCCGCTCACCGGCGTGCTGCAGGCGATCGCCGCGCTGAGCGGTGAGCCGCCGGTCATCGCCCACCGGGTGAACGAGTTCCTCGTCGCGGCGCAGATCGTCCGCGCCGGGGCGGCGATCGCCGTCATGCCGCGGTTCACGGCGCGCGCCTTGGCGACCGACGGCATGGTGCTGCGACCGCTGGCCGGGGTCACCCTCAACCGTCACGTGGACGTGCTGGCCCGCCCCGACGCGCTGGCGCGCGCGGCCGTGCGCCGTGTGCGGGCTGCGCTGGTGGATGTCGCCGCCGACCTCGCGCGGTGACCCCCCAGGC
>NZ_MKRU01000100.1:40949-41552 GCF_001897985.1 Microbacterium sp. 69-7
CGGAACAACTTCCGCAGCCGGATGACGATGGCCGGGAAAGCGTCGAAGATCTGCCGGAAGAGTAGTGCTTTGCGATCATTGCACGGCACCGCGCAGAGGATTAGCGCCGGGAATTGTCAATGGTGGCCTGAGCCGTGTCCGGAATTATGATGGCCACCGCTTATGCGGTGATGGCCGCGTGATCCGTGACCGATCGATCGATACCCGAGGCCAACGAACGCAGATCCGTAGCCGAAGGCGCCAAAATAGGGTTGGCCGTAATAACCGGCGGGGTAATAGCCGCGCGAGGCTACCGCCGGAGAGAGGACAAGCAGGCAGGTCGGCGCCGCCTTCACACCTTCTTCAGTCGGGGTGGCGGGAGGCGGCGACGGCGATCTGGTGACGGGTGCAATCGGCTCCGCAGCTATCGAACCTGGGGTCGTGCAGGGCACGCGGTAATAGACGTACCCTGGTCCGCGCGGCGTAGTAGCGCATCCGCTCAAAGCGAGTACGGCCAACAAACCAACTCCCGCACGCCTCGATCTCGTGAGCAACATTGTTCTTTCCTTCCGGCGTGCCTCCCCGAGGATCGCATGTTCACGTTACACCACAGAACCTCCTTCG
>NZ_MKRU01000101.1:0-41185 GCF_001897985.1 Microbacterium sp. 69-7
CCGGGAACGAAAAGACCGCCTCGAGGGCGGTCTGTGTCGTGGGTCGCGAGCACACCGCCTCAGCGGGTGGGCCACCAGGAGGTGTTCGCGAACATGCGGTCACGATATCAGAACGAGCGATGACGATCACCGCGCAGCCCCCGCGCAGTGTGCGCGGCGTAGTCTGGTGCAGTGCCAGCAGTGAACATCGGGATGCCGCGCGTGCCGGACGTCCTCGCCCCCCGCCGCAAGAGCCGTCAGATCAAGGTCGGGAAGGTGCTCGTCGGTGGCGACGCCCCCGTGAGCGTGCAGTCGATGACCACGACGCCGACGACGAACATCAACGCGACCCTCCAGCAGATCGCCGAGCTGACGGCATCCGGCTGCGAGATCGTGCGCGTGGCCGTGCCCAGCCAGGACGACGCCGATGTGCTGCACATCATCGCGAAGAAGAGTCAGATCCCCGTCATCGCGGACATCCACTTCCAGCCCAAGTACGTCTTCCAGGCGATCGACGCCGGGTGCGGCGCGGTGCGGGTGAACCCGGGCAACATCCGCAAGTTCGACGACCAGGTCGGCGCCATCGCGAAGGCGGCGAAGGATGCCGGTGTGTCGCTGCGCATCGGGGTGAACGCCGGCTCGCTCGACAAGCGGCTGCTCGAGAAGTACGGCAAGGCGACCCCGGAGGCGCTCGTGGAGAGTGCGGTCTGGGAGGCGTCGCTGTTCGAAGAGCATGACTTCCACGACTTCAAGATCTCGGTGAAGCACAACGACCCGGTCGTGATGGTGAAGGCGTACCGCATGCTCGCCGAGCGGGGCGACTGGCCCCTGCACCTCGGTGTGACCGAGGCAGGTCCTGCGTTCCAGGGCACGATCAAGAGCGCCACCGCCTTCGGCATCCTTCTGGGCGAGGGCATCGGTGACACGATCCGCGTCTCGCTGTCGGCGCCGCCGGCGGAAGAGGTCAAGGTCGGCCACCAGATCGTGCAGTCGCTGAACCTCCGCGAGCGCAAGCTCGAGATCGTGTCGTGCCCGTCGTGCGGCCGTGCGCAGGTGGACGTGTACACGCTCGCCAACGACGTCACCGAGGGTCTCAAGGACATGACGGTGCCCCTGCGCGTCGCTGTGATGGGATGCGTCGTCAACGGACCGGGTGAGGCGCGGGAAGCCGATCTGGGCGTCGCCTCGGGCAACGGCAAGGGCCAGATCTTCGTCAAGGGCGAGGTGATCAAGACCGTTCCCGAGGCCGAGATCGTCGCCACTCTGATCGAAGAAGCCAACCGCATCGCCGACGAGATGGGCCCCGACGCCCCGATCGGCACGGCGCAGGTCGTCACCGCCTGAGCCACGTTCTTCGTGGACGGCCTCGTATGCCGTCGGCGGCATGGGCGTGATCAGATCGTTGTCCCGCAGCGTGCGCCGTCCCGCCGCGCGCTGACACGTGACCGCCGGCGACCTCTGGTTCCTCGCCACGGCATCCCCGATGGGCGATGACGTTCTCGCCAGCGACGGGACGAACCTGATCCGCGTGCACGTCAACGCGGGTCAGATCGCACCGGACGTCGCAGAGCGAGCGATCGCTGCTCTCGCCCAGGAGTGAGTATCGCCGATCGCCTCCGGCGCGTCAGTGCACCGTGGTCGCCGTCGACTTCCCGTCGCGGGTGAGCGCCAGAGCCTGCCTGAGGTCGTCGAACAGATCGTCGACGTGTTCGAGACCGATCGACAGGCGCAGGATGTCGGCGTCGGGCCGGGCCTCGGGCGCGACCGGGCGGTGCGTGAGGGCGGCCGGATGCTGGATCAGCGAGTCCACGCCGCCCAGCGAGACGGCATGGGTGAACAGGCGCGTGGATGCCGCGACGCGCGCCGCGGCATCGTAGCCTCCGCGCAGGCGGAGCGACACCATCGCGCCGGTGCCGTGCTGCTGGCGGGCGAGCAGCCCCGTCGGGTCGCCGTGCAGTCCCGGGTAGAACACCTCCGCGATCGCATCGTGCTCGAGCAGGCGCCGGGCGATCTTCGCGGCCGTCTCCTGCTGCGCGCGCATCCGCAGGGGCAGGGTCGGGAGGCCACGATGCAGCAGATACGCGCCGAGAGGGTGAAGGATGCCGCCGGTGATCGCCCGGACGCGGCGAAGAGCAGCGGCGGATTCCGCGCCACAAGCGATGACGCCGCCGACGACGTCGCCGTGGCCGCCGAGGTATTTCGTCGCGCTGTGCAGCGACATCGTCGCGCCGTGGGCGAGCGGTTGCTGGAGGACCGGCGTGGCGAACGTGTTGTCGACGAGGACCGGAACGTCGTTCGCCTGCGCGACGACGGCGGCGATGTCGACGAGTTCGAGTGTCGGGTTCGCCGGCGTCTCCACGATGACCAGTCCGGTCTCCGGGCGCAGTGCTGCGCCGACCTCGTCCGGACCGCAGAAGGTCGCCTGCGTACCCAGCAGGCCGCTAGCCAGCATGTGATCGCTGCCGCCGTAGAGCGGTCGGACCGCCACGACGTGCGGATGCCCGATCGAGACCGTGTGCGAGACGATCGCCGCCGTCAGCGCCGCCATTCCGGAGGCGAACGCCACGGAGGCCTCTGCCGCTTCGAGCGTGGCCAGGGCCTCCTCGAAGCGGGACACCGTCGGGTTCCACAGGCGGGCGTACACGTGGCTGCCCCCGGGGATCGGCGTTCCGCCGGTCGCGAGCGCCTCGTACGAGTCCCCGCCGCGCTCCACGTCGGGCAACGGGTAGGTCGACGACAGATCGAGCGGCGGGGTGTGCACGCCGAGGGAGGCGAAGTCCGCGCGCCCGGCGTGCACGGCGAGCGTGTCGAGATGGTCCATGCCGCGAGTATGGAGGAAAGTGCGGCAGGGGTTCGGTGCGATTGTGAAATCCGCAATCACCTGATCGAATTGTGCCGAACTGAGCAATCCGAGACGACCGTTCAGGAGGCGCACTTGGCTGAACAGCAAAGCACGGCATCCGCCCTCGATGAGCTCGACCTGCGGATTCTCGCGGCCGTGGTCCGCGCGCCCGGCCGGTCCAACAAAGCGCTCGCCGAAGAACTCGGCGTCGCGGAGTCGACCTGCGCATACCGCATTCGCTCCCTCCGCGTTCGCGGGGTGCTGGCCGGCGTCCGCGTCCTCGTCGACCCGGCATCCCTCGGTCTTCCGCTGCAAGCTGTCATCCGCGTGCGTCTCGGTCGACACACTCGCGAGGGGGTCGGGCAGCTGTTCGACGCGATCGTGGCGACGCCCGGCGTGATCGAGGCCTTTCACGTGGCAGGCGAGGACGACTTCCTCGTGCATGTGGCCGTGGAGGATGCCGCGGCGCTGCGCGACATCGTCCTCCAGCACATCACGGTGCACGAGGCGGTACTCACCACCGAAACCCACCTCGTCTTCGAGCGGCGCGAGGGAGTGGGGCCGCTCGCCCGCGTCACCGGGAGGCGCTCGGGTCCCAGAGCGAGTGATACGCGTTGATCGCCGGCTGCCCACCGAGGTGCGCGTACAACACGGTGGACGATGCCGGAATGTCGCGGGAGCCGACGAGGTCGATCAGCCCGGCCAGGGACTTCCCCTCGTAGACGGGGTCCGTGATCATCGCTTCCAGCCGTGCGCCGAGTTCGATGGCCTCCATCGTGGAGTCGACGGGGATGCCGTACAGCTCACCCGCCCACCCCTCCAGAACCTGGATCTCGTCATCGCGCAGATCGCGGCCGAGCTCGATGAGCTGCGCCGTATGCCGAGCGATGCGCGCGACCTGATCGCGAGTCTTCCGGAGGGTCGCGGAAGCGTCGATTCCCAGCACGCGACGTCGGACGCCGGTCGCCTCTTCGAGCGCGGCGAATCCCGCGATCATTCCGGCATGGGTCGATCCGGTGACGGTGCAGACGATGATCGTGTCGAAGAAGACGCCGAGCTGCTTCTCCTGCTCGGCGACTTCGAACGCCCAGTTGGCGAAGCCCAGACCTCCGAGCGGGTGCTCGCTCGCTCCGGCGGGGATGGGGTAGGGCGTACCGCCGCCGGCTTCGACCTCGGCCAGCGCCTGCTTCCAGGAGTCGCGGATGCCGATGTCGAAGCCGGCATCGTCGAGGCGCGAATCCGCGCCCATCATGCGCGAGAGCAGGATGTTGCCGACCTTGTCGTTGGTGGGGTCGTCCCACGGAACCCACTTCTCCTGGACGAGTCGCGCTTTCAGCCCGAGGTGCGCCGCGACGGCCGCGACCTGGCGCGTGTGGTTGGACTGGTAGCCGCCGATCGACACGATCGTGTCGGCACCGGACGCGAGGATGTCGGGGACGATGTACTCGAGCTTGCGCACCTTGTTGCCGCCGAACGCGAGGCCGCTGTTCACATCCTCGCGTTTCGCCCAGATCTGCGCGCCCCCGAGGTGGTCGCTGAGCCGCGCCAGGTGCTGCAACGGGCTCGGCCCGAAGGTGAGCGGGTGGCGAGCGAACTCGTGCAGCTTCATGAGGGATCCTGTTCAGTGGGGGCGGGGGAGATGGTGAGGGACTGCCAGGCGCTCTCGGCGAGGCGTGCGGCGTCGTCGGCGGCGCCGGCCGCGCACAGCGCCACCAGGCGGTCATGCCGCTCAGCGGAGGCGGCCGCTTCGTCGGAGGCGAACCTCAGTCGCTCCACGCGGCGCAGGACCGGCTCATAGCGGGCGATGACGGCCGCGGCTGCCGCATTCGCGCACACCTCGAGGGCGACGCGGTGAAAGCGCGCATCCGCCTCGAGGGCGCCGTCGATGTCGCCGGCGCTCAGTGCGGCACGAAACGCCGCGTTCGCCGCGCGCATCGCATCGAGGTCGCGCGTCGTCATGCGCGGTGTCGCCGTGCGGACGGCAAGGGCATGCAGGGCGCCAACGACGGCCTGCGCGTCGCGGAGGGCGCCGGGGTCGATCGGGGCGACGACGGTGGAGCGCCCGGGTGTCGCCTGCACGAGCCCGGCCTGAGCGAGTTCGAGCAGCGCCTCTCGCACGGGCGTGCGACTGACGCCGAGTCGCTCGGCCAGTTCTGCGTCGCGCAGTTGCTCACCGGGGGCGAGGCTGCCGTCGACGATCGCCTCCTGCAGGCGCGCGTGCACGTCGTCGCGAAGAAGTGCGCGGGGCACGGGGACGGCAGCGAGTGGCACGGTATGCAATATATCTCAGGTTGGACGCGACGCCCGTCGCACATCCGTCTCGGGCGGAGGCCGTCAGACGACGCTGAACCGGACGGTTCCCTCGTCAACGGACGCCGCATCCAGCCGCAGACGTACGAGGGTGCCGGGCGCAGCCGCCACGCGCGCCACGCGCGCCTCGACGGCCGGTTGCATGAGCTGGATGCGTGCCTCGTCCCCGCGTCTGCTGAGCACGAGTGCGTCGAACTCGTCCCCGACGTGTCCGGCCAGCAGCGCCGCCTCGACGCGATCGATCGCCCCGGAGCTGAGCTGGGCGGCGATCGACGAACTGCGCGCCATGATCGCGGGGAGGATGGGAAGTGATGCGCGCGCCCACCCGGGAACCTCTTCACCGTTCACGAGAGCATGGCAGATCACCAGCGACCATCTGTCGACCACGCGTCGCAGGGGAGCAGTCGTGTGAGCGTACGGGGCGCCGATCGCAGCCTGCGATCGCTGTTCAGGCAGCTCGCCGTCGAAGGTCGCGTAGCCCGCTCCGCGGAACAGGCCCGCCGCGTATTCGCGAACAGCGAGAGCGGCGGGCGAACGGTCGAGGCTGCGCAGATAGTCGCCGTAGGCGACGTCGGTGGTCCACGGCAGTCCCAAAGCCACCGTCTGTGACCGGAACTCCTCCACGTCGGTCGACGCGGCCGGAGGCATGGTCCGCAGGATGCCGACGCGACCGTCGATCATGATCTGCGCCGCCGCCATGCCGGTGAGCAACGAGACATCGGCGTTCCAATCCTCCAACGCCACACCGTCGGCGCGCTCGAGACCGTAGGCGTCGTCCTCCGCCGCCGTGACGATACGCGTCTCCGGCAGGTTCAGGCTCGCGCCCCCGCGCTCGCGCTCCCGTTCGGCCCGGGCGGCGCCGAACCATGGCAGCGCGGCGAGGGTGGCGGGGGCAGTGCCGGCGTCGATCGCCGCCTGCGCCTCGGAGTAGGACCATTGGCGCCGCGACCGCACGATCGCGCGGGTGATGGTCGTCTCCGTCGGGCGGGCGCCCTCGTCCAGCACGAACCGCCACACGTACGCGCGTCGGTCCACGCCCGGCAGCAGGGACGCGTGGTCCTCGCTGATCACCGCCGGGTGCAGGGGGATCCGTCCGTCCGGCGCGTACAGCGTCTGCCCGCGACGGCGGGTCTCGGCATCCAGCGCGCCGTCGGGTGCCACGAATGCCGGAACGTCCGCGATCGCGTAGTGCAGGACGGCGCCCGTCGAGGTGCGCTCCAGGTGCAGCGCCTGGTCGAGGTCGGTCGATCCGGCCGGGTCGACCGTGAGGAAGGCGACATCGCGGAGATCGGCGAGGCCGGTCGCGGTCGGATCCGTCGAGACGCGTGCCGCGGCGGCCATCGCCTCGGCAAGTGCGTCACGGGGGTATCCGTCCGGCAGAGCGAGCTGATGTCGCAGCGCAGACAGCGACGCGGCCAGTTCACCGCGCAGAGATCGAGCGACGAAGCGGGAGCGGCGGTGCGGCACCCGGCCAGTGTAGGGCGGTCGGGTGAGGTGGCTGCGGACTAGGCTTGACGCTCGTGGTCACCCGTCTGTCGAACTTCTTCCTCCGCACGCTTCGCGAAGACCCTTCGGATGCCGAGGTCACGAGCCATCGCCTGCTCGTGCGCGCCGGCTACATCCGCCGCCAGGCACCGGGAATCTTCGCGTGGCTGCCGCTGGGGCTGCGGGTCAAGTCGCGGATCGAGAACATCATCCGCGAGGAGATGGCGGCCGCCGGCGCACAGGAAGTGCACTTCCCGGCACTGATGCCGCGCGACCCCTATGAGGCGACCGGACGCTGGGAGGAGTACGGCGACGGCATCTTCCGTCTGAAGGACCGCAAGGGCGCCGATTACCTGCTCGCCCCGACGCACGAAGAGGCGTTCACGCTGCTGGTCAAGGACCTGTACGGCTCGTACAAGGATCTGCCCCTAACGATCTACCAGATTCAGGACAAGTACCGCGACGAGGCACGTCCGCGCGCGGGACTCCTGCGCGGCCGCGAGTTCACGATGAAGGACGCGTACTCCTTCGACTACACCGACGCCGGGCTCGACACCAGCTACATGGCGCAGCGCGACGCCTACGAGCGCATCTTCCAGCGGCTGGGGCTGGAGTACGTCATCGTCCAGGCGGATGCCGGGGCGATGGGCGGCTCGCGCAGCGAGGAGTTCCTGCACCCGACGGCGATCGGCGAGGACACGTTCGTGCGTTCGGCCGGCGGCTACGCGGCCAACGTGGAGGCGTTCGAGACCCTGGCGCCCGAGCCCATCGCGTTCGACGGGTTCGGCGAGCCGGTGATCTTCGACTCCCCGAACACGCCCACGATCGAGACGCTCGTGGCGCACACCAACGCCGTGCTCGACGGCGAGTACACCGCCGCCGACACCCTCAAGAACGTCGTCCTCGCGCTCACACACCTCGACGGCAGCCGCGAGCTCGTCGTCGTCGGTCTCCCCGGCGATCGCGACGTCGACGAGAAGCGCGTCGAGGTGGCGTTCGCGCCCGCCGAGGTCGAGCCCGCCACGCCCGAGGACTTCGAGAAGCACCCGCTGCTGGTCAAGGGGTACATCGGGCCGTGGTCTCCCCAGGGCGCGATCCTGGGCGAGGAGTCAGCCACCGGCATCCGCTACGTCCTCGACCCCCGCGTCGTGGACGGCACGCGCTGGATCACCGGTGCGAACATCGATCAGAAGCACGTGCACTCGCTCGTCGCCGGACGCGACTTCGCCGCCGACGGCTACGTCGAGGTCGCAACGGTGCGGCCGGGCGATCCGGCGCCCGATGGTTCGGGACCTGTCGAGCTTGCGCGCGGCATGGAGATCGGTCACGTCTTCCAGCTGGGGCGCAAGTACGCCGAGGCGCTGGGGCTGAAGGTGCTCGACGAGAACGGCAAGCTCGTCACCGTCACGATGGGCTCCTACGGCATCGGCGTCACGCGGATCCTCGCGATCATCGCCGAGCTGAACAACGACGACAAGGGCCTCATCTGGCCCGCAGCCGTCGCGCCGTTCGACGTGCAGGTCGTGGCGACGGGGCGGGATGCCGCGGCCTTCGAACTCGCCGAGAAGCTGTCGGCGGATCTCGATGCGGTCGGTCTCGACGTGCTCTACGACGATCGACCGAAGGTCTCGCCCGGCGTCAAGTTCGGCGACGCCGAGCTCGTGGGAGTGCCGCAGATCGTGATCGCCGGCCGGGGCGCCGCCGAGGGTGAGGTGGAGCTCTGGGATCGTCGCTCCGGCGAACGCACGCTCGTCTCGGCCGCCGAGGCCGTCACCCGCCTCGCCGCGCGCTGACCGTCGCTCGCACCGCTCGCACCGCTCTTCGAGGGGCCCGCGCGAGCCGCCCGCGTGGCGCACGTGCGCACACGTGCGTGTGGCGTGTGCGGGTCAGAACGGTGCCGCGCGGTCGTCCGACGGCGCTGCGCGCTCTGAGGGTTCCGCCGCTCGGAACACCGGCATGCGTCGTTCGGGCTCCACGAGATAGCGCCGGCCGTACGGCGACGTCCACTCCACGACACCGCCGCTGTCGGGGAGCTGCACCACCGTCCAGCCGCCGTGATGCTTCACCGTGTGGTGCCCGGCGCACAGGGGTGCGAGATTGTCGGCGGAGGTGTTCCCGCCGTCGAACCAGGCCACGGTGTGGTCGATGTCGCATCGCGAGGCGGGCATGACGCAGCCCGGAGCCATGCACCGTTCCGCCCGCCACCTGACGAGCCGACGCAACTCAGGCGGCGGGTCGTAGCGGTGGCGCCCGACCGACAGCACCGCGCCCGTCTCGGGGTGGGTCAGAACGCGCAGCCAGCTCGTGGCGCCGCCGCTGAGTCGTCGTGCCTGGTCGATCGGAACGGGACCCACACCTTCGACGGTGGCCGGCTCGGACGCCGCGCGGGAATCGTCGAGCAGCGACAGCACCGGCACTGTCACGACGACTGTCGGACGGATGCCCGCCACAGCCGGAGCGTGGCCGTCGCAGCGACCGTCGATGAGCAGATCGCCCAGAATGTCCGCGCGTACCTGGTCGAGCGTTCGCTCGTCGGGCGGAACCTCGTCTGCGGGCGCGGCGCCGGGGGTCGCCAGCGCGGCATCCGCCCCGCCACGACCGGTTCGATGGCCCGCGATGGCCTTTCCCATGCGGGTGAGGCGGTCGAAGATGGCGTGGGCCTCGACGCTCGGCAGATACGCGGTCAGGAGGGACATGCCGTCGCCCGCGGGGGCGACGGACACCCGCCGCTCGTCGACGGCGCGCGCATGCTTGTCGGCAAGGGCCTCTGCGGTCGCCGCGGTGGCCAGATCGCGCAGCCGGCGGCGGAAGGTTCCCGCGGGGAGGCGTTCGGCCAGCGACACCGCGTCATCGATCAGCCGCGACCCGATCGCGGGATCGACGCTGTCGAGCACGTCCACGAGGAAACGTGCGTGCTGGTCGGTGATGCGTGCCCCGTGAAGTGCATCCCATGCCGCCGGGTAGCGCTCGACCAACGCCGTCGCGCGGGCCATCAGATCGCCGGCCGCGTACTCGGTGATCCGAAGCGCCGCCGCCAGCTCGAGTCGCAGCGACCGGTCGATCATGTCGTCGGTGCACGCGTGCGGTGCCGCGGCGGCCATCGCATCGCTTCGCGCGGCGGCGACGCAGGCGTACTGCTCCGCCGTGTGGACGGCGACCACCGCGGCGATATCGGTGACCTGCGCGACGGGATCGCGCGGCGGCAGTGACGACTCGATCGCCACGATGTCCGCCCAGAAGCCGGGGTCCGGCTCGAGGTCGGTGTCGATGTTCATGATCCGAGTATAGAACATATGTTCTAATATGGGAAGCGTGTTGGGCCATGGTCGAGCAAGCGTTTGGGGACCAGCGGCGACGCGGCGAGCGCCGGGTCGCTACTCTGGGGGCGGCGAGATCGTCGACGATGCCACCTGTCGCGAGACGCCGACCACCCCCGCAGTTGGCATCGAAAGGAATGCGCATGCGCGATCGTCGTCGTCCCCTCGGCATCCGCCGCCTCATGAGCATCGCGGCGCTCGCCGTCAGCGCGGTGCTGGCCGTCGGCGCCGTGGCCCCGCTGTCGGCGCACGCCGCTGCGGACGGGTGGTGGCACACCTCGGGCTCGCGCATCGTCGCCGCGGACGGAAGCACCGTCACCATCAAAGCGGCGAACTGGTTCGGGCTGGAGACTCCCAACTGCGCGCCGCACGGGCTGTGGTCGATCACCCTCGACGAGGGCCTCGCGCAGATCGCGGCCATGGGGTTCAACACGGTGCGACTGCCGTACTCGAACCAGTGCCTCGCGGCATCCACGACATCGTCCATCGACGCCTCGCGTAATCCCGACCTGGTCGCGCTGACGCCGTTGCAGCTGATGGATGCGGTCATCGCCAAGGCGCGCGCCCACGGGCTGCGCGTCATCCTCGACCGTCACCGCATCGAGTCGTCGGGCCAGTCCGAGCTCTGGTACACCTCGACCTACAGCGAGAAGCGCTGGATCGACGACTGGGTCATGCTCGCGAACCGCTACCGCGATGACCCGACGGTGGTCGGCGCCGACCTCCACAACGAGCCGCACGGTTCCGCCTGCTGGGGGTGCGGCGATACCTCCCGCGACTGGTGGGCGGCGGCGACGCGCGCCGGCAATGCCGTGCTCGCCGCCAACCCCCGACTGCTGATCATCGTCGAAGGCGTGGAGCGCCAGAACGATGCCAGCACGACCTGGTGGGGAGGCGGCCTGAAGGATGCCGGCGCCAAGCCCGTGGTGTTCGCGACATCGAACCGGGTCGTCTATTCGCCGCACGAGTATCCCGCCTCGGTGTACGGGCAGTCGTGGTTCTCGGCGCCGAACTACCCCGCCAACCTGCCGTCGGTCTGGGACGCGAACTGGGGATATCTGGCCCGCACCGGCTCCGCGCCGATCTTCGTCGGGGAGTTCGGCACGAAGCTCGAGACGACGAGTGACGCCCAATGGTTGAGGGCTCTGGTGTCCTACCTGGGGACGAACGGCCTGAGCTTCGGCTACTGGTCGTTCAACCCGAACAGCGGCGATACCGGCGGGCTCGTCGCGGACGACTGGAAGACGCCGCAGACAGCAAAGCTCGCCGCGCTCGCGCCGGTGCTCGCCGGCGGGTCCGCCACCCCGATGCCATCGCCGACCGCGTCCGCCACCCGGACACCGTCGCCCACGCCTACGCCGTCGCCCACGCCCAGGACGTCGCCCACGCCCACGCCTACGCCGTCGCCCACGCCCACGTCGTCGCCCACGCCCACGTCCCTCCCGTCCCCGGGCTCCGCACCGGTTTCCGCCACCTGGATGCTGCAGAGCGCGTGGCAGGACGGCTATGTGGCGGAGTTCTCCGTCAGCGCTTCTCGCGCGGTCGCCGGCTGGACGATCTCCTGGTCCAGCCCGGGAGCGACGCAGGTGGTCAACGCCTGGGGCATGTCGTGTACGGTCGCCTCCGGCTCCATCGCCTGTACCGGAAAGGACTGGGCCGGCGCGCTCGCCGCCGGTCAGAGCGTGCGCGTCGGCCTGCAGGTCGCCGCGGCTTCCGCGCCGGTGAGTCCGCGCCTGACGGTGGCGGGGAAAGAGACCCGCGTTCGGTGATCGTTCACCCGATGACCGTCGAGGATGCGAGGGTGGGGACATGGCAGAACGCTCCACGCTCCCTCCCGCGGTGACCGACGGCATCCGACGCCTGCTGGACGAGGCCGGCGTCGTCGAGGATGCAGATCTCATCGCACGCATCCTCGCGACGGGCGTCGGCATGGGTCTCGACCGCGCCGATCGCCTCGACCTCAAGATCACATCGGCTGCTCTCACAGAGATGCGCGCCGCGTTTCAACTGTTCGCGCCGTTTCGAGGTGTCCCGAAGGTGACGGTGTTCGGCTCGGCGCGCACGGCCCCGGACTCGCCGTTGTACCGGCTCACGGTGGAACTGACTGCAGCCCTCGCCGCTCGCGGCTGGATGACCGTGACCGGAGCAGGCCCGGGAATCATGCAAGCCGCCGCCGAGGGCGCCGGGCCCACACACTCTCTCGGCGTCTCGATCCGCCTGCCGTTCGAGGAGAAACCGAACGCGATCATCGCCGCGCACGAGCGCAACGTCGCGATGAAGTACTTCTTCACCCGCAAGCTCATGCTCGTGAAGGAATCCAGTGGCTTCGTCTGCTTGCCGGGAGGCTTCGGCACGCTCGACGAGATGTTCGAGCTGCTGACGCTGCAGCAGACGGGAAAAGCCGTTCCCACGCCGATCGTGCTGCTCGATCGCCCGGGAGGCGCCTTCTGGGCGGGGCTGCGCCGCTTCGCCGATGAACAGCTCATTCCCGACGGCGTGATCTCCGCCGACGATCTCGATCGCGTCGTGATGACGGACTCGGTCGATGCCGCCGTCGAGGAGATCACGGGCTTCTATCGCAATTACGTCTCGTTGCGATGGGTCGGGCGACGCCTCGTGCTGCGGCTGCGCTCCGAACCGACGGATGCCGAGGTGTCGGCACTCAACGACAGGTTCGCGGATCTGCTCGCCGACGGTGCGATCGAGCGCCGCGGCCCGCTGAAAGCAGAGCGCGAGGACGAGGACGACCTCGCGGCACCGCGCCTCGTCATGACGTTCGCACAGCGCCGCGTCGGTGATCTGCATCACCTGATCCGCGCCGTCAACGCCCTGCCGAGCGCGCCTGCCGAAGCGCGTCCCGCCTGATCAGGCCGACGGGAGCCGGCCCGATGCGGTCCTCAGCACATCAGCTTGCCGTGGTTCATCGTGTCGTCGGGGGCGTCGCGAGTGACCAGAGCCTTGAGCATGCCGGCCGCCATGACGAGCCTGCCGTGGGCGGGTTCCCAGAACTCCGTCTCGACCGGTGTGACTTTCAGCAGTGCGATGTCGGGCGTGTCGAGTCGCGTGCTCATCGGCCGGCTGGCGAGGCGTCCCGCGGCATCCACGGTGGTGAGCATGGTGATGTCGATGTCCTCGACGAGTGCCTTCACGCGGTCGCGGGCCTCGGTTCCAGTGATTTCGCTCATGCCCCGAGCCTGCCCGCCCGCCCACGGCCGCCCCAGGGCCTTGACAGCCGGTCCCGCAGGCCTCAGAGCCGCGCGTAGCGCGCCCGAAAGCCGCAGAAGACGCCGTAGGCCACCAGCCCGATCCCGAGGGTCACGGCGATGGCGCGCCCGGCCGGCAGTGTGAGCAGTCCGTCGACGGCGCTGTCCAGGCCGCCCGCACGTGCGGCATCCGCATGGGCGGCGGCCACGAGCAGCAGGACGCCGAGGATGCCGAGCGCGGCCCCCTTGGCGATGAAGCCCGCGACCCCCAGCGAGCGGACCAGCGTGCCGAGCGCGGATCGCGGGATGGACATGCGCTTTTCGAACGAGCGACGCACGCCCATCACGACGAAGACCACACCGGCCACCGCGATGCCCACTCCGACGGCGGCCAGGACGAATGGCCCACCCGTCATCGCGAGGATGCCGCGACTGGCCGCCCGCGCGCTCCCATCGGCATCGAGCGCCGCGCCCAGGGCGATCGAGGCGGCGAGCGTGCCGACGGCGGCGAAGACGATGCCCTGGCTCCACTCCGAGGCCCGCCGCCCCCAGCGCCCGTCGCCGCGAGCCGTGATGCCCGCGGCCAGATGCCACAGCGCCAGGCCCCAGAGGCCGATCGCGATCGCCCACACCAGAACGGCGCCCCACGGTACCGCGGCGACCGTCCGGAGCGCGCCGACCTGATCGGCCTCGCCCCGACCGCCGGCCGCGATGGCGACGACCAGGGTGCCGATCAACGCATGGACGAGGCCGTTGGCGGCGAAGCCGGCCCGCGCGAGTGCCTGCACCAGCGGGTGGCGCCGCGTCGCGGCGGCCGCGGGGTGAGCCTCTGTCACGGGCGTCCGGCGGGCGCGTCGCCGCGGCGGATCCACGGGGGCCCGAGGGGCACCACGTGGCGACCCGTCGTGCGCCACGCGAACTTGTCCACGAGCATGTAGAACGCCAGCGCCGACGCGCCGATCAGCAGCCATGCGCCGACGGTACCCAGCGTCGCCGCACCGGCGAAGGCGGCGACGGCTTCGAGGGCCAGCCCCGCCGCCACGAGCAGCAGGGTCAGCGGTAGCGCCGAGTTGTGGGTGGCGCCGGCGAACATGAATCCGAGCGCGAGCACCGCGAACATCATCGAGAACAACGGGCGCGCCGGGCCCGACACCTCGAAGAAGCCGAGCTCTCCGCCGAGGAGGAATCCGGGCATGCAGATCCAGTACCACCCGAAGGCGTTGTAGACGACGAAGTGGAAGTCGTCGCCGACGAAGTAGGAGAGCATCCCCGCGATCACCTGGACGAGGCCCCCGAACACCGCGCCCACCCAGAACACCGCGCTCTCGTTCTGCACACCCAGATGCGCCAGCTGAGCGGTGAGGGTCGCGATCACGAACCCGAGCAGGCCGATCAAACCGGGATCCGCGCGCCGCGGCTCTGCAATCACGTGTGCGGGTGGGGGGACTGCGGCATCCATTCCGTCAGTATGCACGGCCGCGGAGTCCGCCAGCGGAGGCCATCGGGTAAAATCGGCCGGGTGACCGAGGGTGACCTCGCGTCGAGAGCTGAATAGGGAGGCACCTGTGGACATCGATCTGGGACTGCTACGGACGGTCGAGCGCGAGAAGGAGATCCCGTTCGACGAACTGGTCGGGATCATCGAGCAGGCGATTCTCACCGCCTACGCCAAGCACACCTCTCCCGACGGGGAGCTTCCCGAGGGCGCACGTGCGCTCCTGGACCGCAAGACCGGTCACGTCGCCGTCTACATTCCCCTGCGCGACGAGGACGGCGCGATCATCGGCGAGGAGGAGTCGACGCCCGAGGACTTCGGCCGCATCGCCGCCTACGCCGCCAAGCAGGTGATCGGCCAGCGTCTGCGTGACATCGCCGATGACGCCATCCTGGGCGAGTTCCGGGGCAAGGAGGGCGACATCGTCGCCGGTGTGATCCAGCAGGGGCCCAACCCCCGCATGGTCCACGTCGACCTCGGCACCGTCGAGGCCATCCTTCCGCCCGAGGAGCAGGTCGCCGGTGAGCAGTACGCCCATGGCTCACGTCTGCGCGTCTACGTGACGTCGGTGTCGAAGGGCACCAAGGGTCCGCAGATCACCGTCTCGCGCACCCACCCCGGCCTTGTCCGCAAGCTCTTCGCCCTCGAGGTGCCGGAGATCGCGTCGGGGCTCGTGGAGATCACCTCTCTCGCACGTGAGGCCGGCCATCGCACCAAGATCGCGGTCACGGCCAAGGATCCGGCGATCAACGCCAAGGGCGCCTGCATCGGCGAGCTCGGACGACGCGTGCGCGCCGTCACCGAAGAGCTGGGCGGCGAGAAGATCGACATCGTCGACTACGACCCGGAGCTCGCGAAGTTCGTCGCCAACGCCCTGTCGCCCGCCAAGGTCACGTCCAGCTTCGTGCTGGACGCCGGCACCAAGGCGGTGCGCGCGCTCGTTCCCGATTATCAGCTGTCGCTCGCCATCGGCAAGGAGGGTCAGAACGCCCGCCTGGCCGCGAAGCTCACCGGCGCCAAGATCGACATCCAGCCCGACTCGATCCTCGAGTCGTGACCGAGAGATCCGGCCCGGCTGCTCGCTCTCGCCCCGCATCGCAATCTCCGCGTGGCGAGTGGGGGTAAGATGGATCCTGTTCGAACGTGCGTGGGATGCCGCGCGCGCGTCTCCCGGTCCAGCCTCCTGAGGGTGGTGGACAGGGGCGGTGTCCTCGTCGCCGACGAGAAAGCCGTCCTCCCCGGGCGAGGTGCGTGGGTGCATGACACGGATGCGTGTGTGGATGCCGCGATCCGGCGCCGCGCCTTCGGACGAGCACTGCGTGTGTCGGGACCACTCGACACGCAGACCTTTCAACACACCCACCAGCGAAACGGCTGAACGGCTATGGACACAAAGTGAACGGCTCGAAATGAGACCCGTCCGCAAGTAACGGTCTGCCCTGTCCGGGGGAGACCTCAGACAGGAGAATTGTGGCAAACCCACGCGTGCACGAGATCGCTTCGGAGATCGGCGTCGACAGTAAAGTCGCCCTCGCGAAGCTGAAGGAGCTCGGCGAATACGTCAAGAGCCCCTCATCGACCATTGCGCCCCCGGTGGCGCGCAAGCTCCGCGCGGCCCTCGAGGCCGAGGGTGCAGCGAAGAAGCCGGCGGACTCCGCTGCCGCCCCGGCGGCGGGCGCGGCTCCCAAGGCCCCCACGCCGGGCGCTCGCCCGGCGGCGCGTCCCGGACCGGCGAAGCCCGCCGCACCGGCCACGCCCGCCGCGGCCGCCACGCCGGCTCCCGCGACGCCGGCGGCTCCCGCCGCTCCGGCTGCTCCCGCCGCCGCTGAGGCGGCACCCGCCGCACCGGCGACCCCTGGTGCCAGCACCCCGCAGGCACCGCGTCCGGGCGGTGCACCGCGACCGGGCAACAACCCCTTCTCGTCCGCGCAGGGCATGGGGCAGCGCCCCGCCGGCCCGCGTCCCGGCAACAACCCCTTCGCGTCCGCGCAGGGCATGGGCCAGCGCCCGACGCCGGGCAACATCCCGCGTCCTCAGGCCCCTCGCCCCGGCGCGCCGCGTCCGGGTGCCCCGCGTCCCGGTGGCGCCGGTCGGCCCGGCGGCGGTGGCCGTCCGGGTGCACCGTTCCAGCAGCGTCCCGGTGGTCCGGGTCGTCCCGGTGGTGCCGGTGGATTCCAGCGCCCCGGCGGCACGGGCGGACCGGGAGCTCCCGGCGGTTTCGCGGGTCGTCCGGCCGGTGGCGGCGGTCGTGGCCGTGGTCCCGGCGGCGGCACCGCTGGTGCCTTCGGTAAGGGTGGCGGCAAGAGCAAGCAGCGTAAGTCGCGTCGTGCGAAGCGGCAGGAATTCGAGATGCGGTCGGCGCCCGTCGTCGGCGGCGTCAACGTCCAGAAGGGCAACGGCGAGATCATTCGCCTGCGCCGCGGTGCATCCATCGCCGACTTCGCGGACAAGCTCGAGGCCCTGCGCGGTTACACCGTGCAGCCCGGCACGCTCGTGACGATCCTCTTCAACCTGGGCGAGATGGCCACGGCGACGGAGTCGCTCGATGAGGCCACCTTCGAGGTGCTCGGTGCCGAGCTCGGTTACAAGATCCAGATGGTCTCGCCCGAGGACGAGGACAAGGAGCTCCTGGAGGGCTTCGGTCTCGACCTGGAGGCCGAACTGGCGGCGGAGAGCGAGGACGACCTCGAGATCCGTCCTCCGGTGGTGACCGTCATGGGCCACGTCGACCACGGTAAGACGCGACTGCTCGACGCGATCCGCCAGACCAACGTGGTCGCGGGCGAAGCCGGTGGCATCACCCAGCACATCGGTGCCTACCAGGTGTGGACCGAGCACGAAGGCATCGAGCGCGCCATCACCTTCATCGACACCCCCGGACACGAGGCGTTCACCGCCATGCGTGCCCGTGGTGCGCAGGTCACCGACATCGCGATCCTCGTGGTCGCCGCCGACGACGGCATCATGCCGCAGACGGTGGAAGCCCTCAACCACGCGCAGGCCGCAGGCGTGCCGATCGTGGTCGCGGTGAACAAGGTCGACAAGCCCGACGCGAACCCCGCGAAGGTGCGCCAGCAGCTCACCGAGTACGGGCTGGTCGCCGAGGAGTACGGCGGGGACGTCATGTTCGTCGACGTGTCGGCGCGTCAGGGCACGAACATCCAGGCGCTTCTGGATGCCGTCCTGCTGACGGCCGACGCCGGGCTCGACCTCACGGCGAACCCGAACAAGGCCGCCCGCGGTGTCGCGATCGAAGCGAAGCTCGACAAGGGCCGCGGTTCGGTGGCGACGGTGCTCATCCAGTCCGGAACGCTCCGCGTCGGCGATGCGATCGTGGCGGGAACGGCCTACGGCCGCGTCCGCGCCATGATCGACGAGAACGGCGACGCGGTCGACGAGGCCTACCCCTCGCGTCCCGTCCAGGTGCAGGGTCTGAACTCGGTGCCCCGCGCCGGCGACGTCTTCATCGTCACCGAGGAAGACCGCCTGGCTCGCCAGATCGCCGAGAAGCGCGAGGCCGCCGAGCGCAACGCCCAGCTGGCCAAGGCCCGCAAGCGCATCTCGCTCGAGGACTTCACCCGTGCTCTCGAAGAGGGCAAGGTCGAGTCGCTCAACCTCATCATCAAGGGCGACGTCTCCGGTGCCGTCGAGGCGCTGGAAGAGTCGCTGCTGAAGATCGAGGTCGACGACAGCGTCCAGCTGCGCATCATCCACCGCGGCGTCGGCGCGATCACCGAGTCGGACATCAACCTCGCCACGATCGACAACGCGATCGTGATCGGCTTCAACGTCCGTCCCGACACCAAGGCCCGCGAGCGTGCCGCCCGCGAGGGCGTGGACGTGCGCTTCTACTCGGTCATCTACAACGCGATCGACGACGTCGAGCAGTCGCTCAAGGGCCTGCTCAAGCCGGAGTTCGAAGAGGTGCAGTCGGGTGTCGCCGAGATCCGCGAGGTGTTCCGCTCCTCGAAGTTCGGCAACATCGCCGGTGTCATCGTGCGCTCGGGAACGATCACGCGCAATGCCAAGGCTCGCGTCATCCGCGACGGCGTCGTGCTGGCCGACGGCCTGGCCATCGAGTCGCTGCGCCGCTTCAAGGACGACGTCACCGAGGTCCGTACCGACTTCGAGGCCGGTATCGGACTGGGCAAGTACAACGACATCCAGGTCGGCGACGAGATCGAGACGACCGAGATGGTGGAGAAGCCGCGCGGCTGATCCTTCCTGTTCGGCTGCGGCTGCGCCGGTCGCGCCGCGGAGACAAGAGCGGGGCCCCTACCCCGATTGTCTCCGCGGCGCGACCGGCTCCGCCTCCGCCGACCTCCCGGCTTCGCCGGGCGCAGAAAGAGGTAAAGAGATGTCGAACGAACGGCAGGCGAGACTCGCCGACCGCATCCGCGTGCTCATCGCCGAACGACTCGAGAAGGGGCTGCGAGACCCGCGCCTCGGCTTCGTGACGATCACCGACGTGCGCGTCACCGGTGACCTGCAGCACGCTTCGGTGTTCTACACGGTGTACGGCGACGACCAGGCGCGCGAGGACTCCGCCGCTGCGCTCAAGGCCGCGACCGGCATGCTGCGCAGCGAGGTGGGCAAGCGTCTCGGCATCCGTCTCACCCCGTCGCTGGAGTTCATCCCCGACGCGCTTCCCGAGAACGCGGGACACATCGCGCAGCTGCTGCGCGAAGCGCAGGAGCGCGATGCGGCCGTGGCAGGGCTTGCGGCCGGGGCCGCGTACGCGGGCGACGCCGACCCGTACGTCAAGCCGCGTGAGGACGACGACGAGGACTGAGCCTCATCGCTCACTGCGGCAGGCGCAGGTTGCCGTCGACGACCTCGACGAGTCCGTCGACGATGAGCGAGTCGATCGCACGATCACGCTGCGCGGGAGTCGGCCAGTCGGCGGCGACGTCGTCGGCGGGCAGCGCATGTGACGGCGCCGCCCGCAGGGCGTGCAGCACCGCTCCGCGCGCCTGACGGTCGCTGCCCTCGTAGGCAGCCTGCTTGCGGCGCAGATCGCCGGTGTCGGGGTAGCCCGCGGCGCGCCAGGCGCAGAGCGCGGAGATCGGACACACGTCGCATCGCGCTGCACGCGCGGTGCACACGAGCGCGCCGAGCTCCATCATGGCGGCGTTCACGATCGCGGCATCCTGATCGTCGCGCGGAAGCAGCGCCGTCATCGCCGCCAGATCACCGCGAGCCGGCGGTCCCGGCTGAGAGCGTCCGTCGACGGCCCGCGCGATGACGCGCCGGGTGTTCGTGTCGACCACCGGGTGACGCTCGCCGTAGGCGAACACGGCCACGGCACGCGCCGTGTAGTCGCCGATGCCCGTCAGGGCGAGAAGGGCCTCGACCTCACGCGGCACGACCCCGTCGTGACGGTCGCGGATCTCCACCGCGGCGCGGTGCAGCCACAGCGCCCGCCGCGGGTAGCCGAGGTTCGCCCACTGTGCGACGGCCGCGGCGGGCGGATCGGCGGCCAGAGCCGTGGGTGTCGGCCAGCGCGTCAGCCAGGCTTCCAGCAGCGGGATGACGCGTGCCACCGGCGTCTGCTGCAACATGAACTCGCTCACCAGCACACCCCAGGCCCCGAACCCCTCCGCGCGCCAGGGCAGATCGCGGGCGTTGTCGCGGTACCAGGCGATGAGCGGCGTCGCGAGGTCGGGCATCGCACCAGCCTACGGTCGCCGACGCGTTGCGTATTCAGTCTCCGCACGATCGCGGCATCCGCGCTCCCGCGACTTCTCGACGATCCGCACTCTGCCGCGGCAGCGCGGACTGAACACGGAACAGGCCGGACGGCAGGGGAGAAGAGGCGAGGCAGACGGGGCCACAGCGTGACGCGGGGCCACCCTGTGATGTGGGCCGTTGCGGTGCGCGCAGACACGGCGAGATGTGGCGCCGCGCCTAGGCTGGAGCAATGCCCGCTTCTCTGCTTGCTGCCCCCAACGGCGTCCTCCTCGTGGACAAGCCGCAGGCGATCACGAGCCACGACGTGGTCGCACGGGCGCGCCGCGCCCTGAACACCCGCAAGATCGGACACGCCGGCACGCTCGACCCGATGGCCACCGGGCTGCTCATCCTGGGGGTCGGACCGGCGACCCGGCTGCTCACCTTCATCGTCGGGCTCGGCAAGACGTACGAGGCCACCGTGCTGCTGGGCGTTGCGACCGACTCCGACGACGCGGACGGCATCGAGACCGCGTGGGCGGATGCCGAGGTCCTCGCGGCCGTGACCGACGAGCGCATCGCCGCCGGCATCGCGGCGCTCACGGGCGAGATCGATCAGGTTCCGAGCACCGTGTCGGCGATCAAGGTCGCCGGCAGACGCGCCTACGACCTCGCCCGAGCGGGAGAGAGCGTCGAGCTGGCAGCCCGCCGGGTGACGGTCGATCGTTTCGACATCGTCCGCCGCCGCGACACCGCCGAGGGGCGCATCGAACTCGACGTCGTCGTCGATTGTTCCAGCGGCACGTACATCCGCGCCCTGGCGCGCGATCTCGGCGCCGCTCTGGGAGTCGGCGGCCACCTGACGGCGCTGCGGCGCACGCGCATCGGCGCGTTCGAGGTGCGCGACGCCGTCTCCGAGATCGCTGCGGACGCGCCGCTGCTGTCGCCGGCGCAGGTCGCGGCATCCGTGCTCGGTGCCCTCCCCGTCACTGCGGACGAAGCGCGCGACCTCCGCCACGGCAAGCGTCTGGTCGGCGCGGCACCGCGGCTGGAGGGGGCGATGTCACCGACGCCGGCGGCGATCGATCCCGACGGCCGGCTCGTCGGGATCGTCGAGCGACGCGGTGCCGACATCAAGAGCACGATGAACATGGCGGAGGACGCATGATCGAGTGGTTCGCCATCGTGCAGGTCGCCGTCGCCGTCGTGGCGGGACTCGTCGCGATCATCCTCGGACTCGCCGGCCGTCGACCGAGCGATCTCACTGTCGGCGCGATGGCGCTGATCCTGCTGCTCCTGCTCGCCCAGGTGGTCATCGTGATCGTCGCCCCCCTCGTCGGCAACCCGCCGGCCGGCAGTGCGCTGGAGTTCTGGGTCTACCTCGTCTCGGCCGTGCTCATCCCCCCGGCATCCGTCATCTGGGCGCTCATCGAACGCAGCCGCTGGAGCACGGTGATCATGGGCATCGCTGCGTTGTCGGTCGCGGTCATGGTGTGGCGCATGCAGGTCATCTGGGCCACCGCGGGCATGTGAGGCCGCCGCTGCGGCGGAGGCGGGCGCCTATCATTGACAGGTCATGACTGCGCCACACACCGACGCCGCCGCCCCGACCCGGATGACGGGAATCGGGCGCGTGCTCGTCGTCGTCTACGCGGTCATGGCGCTGGCGGCGACCGGACGCTCGTTCGTTCAGATCGTGCAGGACTTCGCCGCCGCGCCGCTGGCGTACACCCTGTCGGCGGCGGCGGCCGTCGTCTACGTGCTCGCTACCGTTGCCCTCGTCAAGTCGGACAGCCGCCGGTGGTACCTCGTGGCCTGGGTGGCGATCTGCTTCGAGCTGGCAGGCGTGCTCATCGTCGGAACGCTCAGCCTCACGCATCCCGAGCTCTTCCTCCACGACGCGACCGTCTGGTCCGGCTATGGCTTCGGCTACTTCTGGGTGCCGCTCGTGCTGCCGTTCGTCGGTCTGTGGTGGCTGCGCAGCGGAGGCCGCGAGCGCGCCGAAGAGGTGGATGCCGCGGCAGCCGCGTCCGACGAGGCGGGCCTTGGCGCCGCGCGCACCGAGGGGAGCTCCAGCTGGTGATCGTCTTTCACGACCCCGCGGAGGTGCCGGCCGGGTTCGGCCCCAGCGTCGTCGCGATCGGCAAGTTCGACGGCGTGCACTCCGGACATCGTGCGGTGATCGACCGTGCGCGTGTCGCCGCGGAGGATGCCGGGGCGCGGGTGGTGGCCGTCACATTCGATCGCAACCCCTTGAGCCTGCTGCGCCCCGAACGGTGCCCGCAGCCCGTGTGCAGCCTCCCGCAGAAGCTCGACCTGCTCGCCGCCGCCGGGGTCGACGCCACCCTCGTGCTCCGCTTCGACGAGGCGCTGGCCTCTCTCGATCCCCGTGCCTTCGTCGAGCATGTGCTCGTCGGCCTGGGAGTGGTCAACGTGATGGTCGGCGACGACTTCCGCTTCGGCAACGGGGGAGCGGGCGATCCCGACACCCTGGTGCGCCTGGGGGCGGAGTACGGCTTCCACGTCGATGTCGTCGGGGACGTGCAGGGCGGAGGCCGCCGTGTGTCGTCCACGTGGGTGCGGGATCTGCTCGCAGCGGGCGACGTCGAGGGCGCCGCGCGCCTGCTGGGACGTCCCCACGCGGTGCAGGGCGAGGTCGTGCACGGCCTCAAGCGCGGCCGCGAGCTCGGCTACCCGACCGCGAACCTGTCACCCGATGCACAGGGTTTCATCCCGGCCGATGGCGTGTATGCCGGGTGGCTCGTCGACCTCGGCACCGACGGTGCGACGGTGACGACCCGCTACCCGGCGGCGATCTCGGTGGGGACCAACCCGACGTTCGATGATGTTCCGACGCGCCAGGTCGAGGCGTACGTGCTGGATGAGACGGGGCTCGACCTCTACGGGCATCGCGTGCAGATCCGGTTCACGAACCGCATCCGCGGCATGGTCGCCTTCGAGGGGATCGAGGCGCTCATCGCCCAGATGGACGACGACGTCACCCGGGTGCGTGCCGCGCTCGGCTGAGCCGCGCGCACCCGGGCGGGGTCAGTACGACGAGGTGTCGACGGTGCCCGACGCCTGCTCGCCGGCATCCACACGGCGCGCCTCGCCGAGGATGACGGCGCTGCCGCTGGTGCCGAGCCGGGTCGCCCCGGCGGCGAGCATCGCGAGGGCGTCGGCGTAGCTGCGCACCCCGCCGGAGGCCTTCACCTGCACGTCCGGGCCGACGCTGGAGCGCATGAGCTCGACATGGGGGACGGTCGCCCCGCCGCCGGCGAAGCCCGTGGAGGTCTTGACGAAGTCGGCGCCACCGGCTTCGGTCAGTCGGCTGCCGCGGGCGATCTGCTCGTCGTCCAGGAGTGAGGTCTCGAGGATGACCTTCGTCACCTTGCCGGCCGCGGCCGCGACCACCGCCTGGATGTCGGCGACGACGGCGTCGTCGAAGCCCGAGCGCAGGGCGCCGATGTTGATCACCATGTCGAACTCGACCGCACCGTCGGCGAGGGCCTGGCGGACCTCGGCGACCTTCGCGGCGCTGGAGGTGGTGCCGTGCGGAAAGCCGATGACGGTGCCGACGGTGACGCCGGTGCCCGCCAGACGCTCGACGGCGTGCGCGATGTCGCTCGGGCGGACGCACACGCTGAACACGCGCCATTCGGCGGCGATGTCGAGTTCGGCGTCGACATCGGCGCGCGTCATTTCGGGCTTCAGGATGGCGTGATCGATCGTCGCGGCAAGGTCGCGTTCGGTGATGCTGAACATGTTCCCAGCCTACGCCAGCGCTGTGCGGGAATACCCCAGGGGGGTATCATGGTTGTCATCGACAGCCGACGCCGATCCGCGCCGTCGGCGAAAGGAGTTCCCATGTCCACGCACACGTACGCCGTCGAGGGGATGACCTGCGCCCACTGCGCCGGGGCGGTCACCCGTGAGGTCCGGAAGGTCGACGGCGTGACCGATGTCGCCGTCGACGTCACCGAGGGCACGCTCACCGTCACCGTCGAGGGCGCCGCGCCCGATGACGAGATCGCCGCCGCCGTCGACGAGGCCGGTTACGCCGTCGTCGCACGCTGACGCGAGGGGACGATCATGGAGGCGATCACGTCGCACGCCGAGCCGCGGGCAGAGGCGGTGCTGGAGATCGAGGGCATGACCTGCGCGAGCTGTGTCGCGCGCCGAGAAACGGCTGGAGCGGATCGACGGCGTCTCGGCATCCGTGAATCTCGCGACCGAGTCCGCGCGGGTGGATTACCCGAGCGGTGTCGATGTCGCGGCTCTCATCGCCGCGGTGCGCGAGGCGGGGTATGACGCCCGCGTGCGCCAGCGCGGCGGGCACGCACACGAGGCGGTGCACGCCTCCGCGACGGGAGCGCACGACGAGCACGGCTCGCAGGGGGGCCATGTCCATGATGTGGAGGACCGGCCGGGCGCGACACCGCTGATGACCCGACTGTGGGTGAGCGCCGCGCTGGCCGTTCCGGTCGTCGTGCTGGGCATGATCCCGGCGTGGCAGTTCCCGGGCTGGCAGTGGGTTTCATTCGTCCTGGCGGTGCCGGTCGTGGTGTGGGGCGGGTGGCCTTTCCACCGCGCGACGATCGCGAACGCGCGTCACGGCGCGATGACGATGGACACGCTCATCACACTCGGCACGGGAGCGGCGACACTGTGGAGCATCTGGGCGCTGTTGTTCGGAACCGCCGGACGGCTCGACATGCGCCACGAGGGAGGCACGTTCGCTCCTGTCCACGACCCCTCCTCGTTGGTGTACTTCGAGGTCGCCGCGGTGGTGACGGTGTTCCTCCTGCTCGGACGTGTCATCGAGCAGCGTTCGAAGCGCACCGCCGGCGCAGCCGTGCGCGCGCTCATGGAACTGTCCGCTCGCGACGTCGAGCTCGAGGACGGCCGCCGCGTGCCGATCGAGATGCTCCGTGTCGGCGACGCCTTCGTCGTGCGCCCGGGGGAGAAGGTCGCGACCGATGGCGTCGTCCGCAGCGGACAGGCGTCGATCGACGAGAGCATGATCACGGGGGAGTCCGTTCCCATCGATGTGGAGGCCGGTTCCGCCGTCACCGGCGGCACCATCGCCGCCGACGGCCGCCTCGTCGTGGAGGCGACCTCGATCGGTGACGACACCCGCCTCGCCCGGATGGCTCGGCTCATCGAAGACGCGCAAGCCGGAAAGAGTCGCGTCCAGCGCCTGGCCGATCGCATCTCGGGGATCTTCGTTCCCGTGGTCATCGGCCTCTCCCTCCTCACGCTGCTCGTGTGGCTGCTGGTGGGAGGATTCACCGGCCAAGCGCTCGCCTCGGGCTTCACCGCCGCCGTCGCGGTGCTCATCATCGCCTGCCCCTGCGCGCTCGGGCTGGCGACGCCCATCGCGATCCTCGTCGGCACCGGACGCGGCGCGCAACTGGGCGTCTTGATCACAGGCCCCGAAGCGCTCGAGGCCGCCGACAGGATCGACACGGTGATCCTCGACAAGACCGGTACCGTCACCGAGGGGGCGATGACGGTCGCCGCCGTCACGCCGATCGGCGGAGCCGACATCGCCATGGTGCGACTGCTTGTCGGCTCGCTGGAGAGGGCGTCCGAGCATCCCGTCGCGCGCGCCGTCGCAGCGCTCGCCGAGAACCCTCGGGAGGTCAGCGACTTCGCCGGGCGTGCCGGGCTCGGCGTGACCGGTGTCGTCGACGGTCACCGCGTGTTCGCGGGTCGACCGGCGTTCGCCCTCGATCAGGCCGCCGCGTCCGACCCGGAGCGGGCCGCTGCGGTGGAGGACGCCGTCGATCGCGCGCAGCGAGGCGGTGCGACCGCGATCGTCGCCGGGTGGGACGGCCGTATCAACGCTGTCATCGCCGTCGCCGACACCGTTCGTCACGACAGTGCTCAGACGGTCACGGCGCTGCGGGAGATGGGCCTCGAGGTCGTGCTGTTGACCGGCGACAATGCGGGCGCCGCGCGGGCGGTCGCCGGTGCCGTCGGCATCCGCGAGGTCATCGCCGGCGTGCTCCCGGAGGGCAAGGTCGCCGAGGTCGAGCGGCTGCGTGCCGTCGGACACCGGGTCGCCATGGTGGGCGACGGTGTCAACGACGCGGCCGCGCTGGCGACCGCCGATCTCGGCATCGCGATGGGGTCGGGGACGGATGCCGCGATGCATGCGAGCGACATCGCGGTCACCGGCAGCGGCTTGTCACCGGTGCTCACCGCGATCCGCCTCAGCCGGCGCACCATGCGCATCATCCGCGGCAACCTCTTCTGGGCCTTCGCCTACAACGTCGCCGCCCTGCCGTTGGCAGCGCTCGGCGTGCTCAATCCGATGATCGCCGGAGCGGCCATGGCCTTCTCGAGCGTCTTCGTCGTCCTCAACAGCCTGCGGCTGCGCCGGTGACCCGGCCGCCGCTCGCGGCGATGGGGGAGGGCGCGCTAGACTGAGGGGGAGGTCCGCGCCGTTCGTCGCCGCAGCTCGCAGAAGCGAGTACCCGCAGCCGAAGGATCCGCGCCTCGCCCTACCCCGCGGCGACCGCTGCGGAATGACTGACCGGTCATCCGACCGGACCCACGCCGGTCTTCCGGCGCTTCACGCTCAGGAGGAGCATGCCGACCACGGCATCCACTGCCACCTCGTCACGCCGACGCGGCTCGTCCCATCGCGGCTCGTCCGCCCGTCGCGACGACGACGCCCCGCTGATCCCGATCCTCGCCCGCAAAGTGCGCGAGGTCGAGGCGAAGGCCCAGAAGGGCAAACTCGGTCCGACCAACCGTGTCAAGTTCCAGGTCATCGCCTTCCTCGTCCGCGAGGAGCGCGCGCGCGTCAAGGCCGACGAGACCGTGCCCACCGCAGCGCGTGCCGAGCTGCTCAAGCGCCTCGACGGCGTTGCGACGATCCTCGCCAAGACCGCGGCCCGCGACACCTCGCTGATCCAGCTGCTCGAGGTCGACCAGGCCACCTCGCCGGTCGCCAAGCGCATGCGCCGCGACTGGCTGCTCGAGTCGGGGGCGGAGCTGCCCGATGACGAGCTCATCATCACCGACGCCGCGCCCGCCGCTCAGGGGTGGGGACAGACTCCCGTCGTGCCCGCGGCGCTCGCCGAGCGCCAGGTCGTGCCGCCGCAGATCGAGGCGCGCCGTGAGGCGAACCCGTTCCTGGCTCCCGACGTGGCACTGCGCGCACCGGCATCCACCGCCCGCCGCCGGCTGGACGGCTGGGAGCTGATGGGGCCGCTGTACAAGGCGTTCGAGATCGGGGCCGGCGGCGCGAGCGCCTCCATGGAGCTTCCGCCCGTTCCCGAGTTCGATCGGATCTCGCCCAAGGGGCTCGAGATCATGCCGCACCAGTCGCGCTTCCTGGAGGCCGTGCGCGCCGGTCACCGGTCGTTCCTGCTGGCCGACGAGCCGGGCCTCGGCAAGACCGCACAGTCGGTGCTGGCCGCCTCCGTCGCCGATGCGTATCCGCTGCTGGCGGTCGTGCCCAATGTCGTCAAGATGAACTGGGCGCGTGAGGTCGAGCGGTGGACGCCGCAGCGACGTGCGACCGTCATCCACGGCGACGGCGACACCGTCGACGCGTTCGCCGACGTCTTCATCGTCAATTACGAGGTGCTCGATCGGCACCTGTCCTGGCTCGGCTCGCTCGGCCTGAAGGGCATGGTCGTCGACGAGGCCCACTTCATCAAGAACCTCAGCTCGCAGCGTTCCCAGAACGTGCTCGCCCTGGGCGGGCGCATCCGCGAGCAGGTGCGCAACCCGCTGATGCTCGCCCTCACGGGAACGCCGCTGATCAACGACGTCGAGGACTTCGACGCGATCTGGCGCTTCCTCGGCTGGACCAACGGCGAGAAGCCGGGCCCCGAGCTCATGGAGAAGCTCGACGCGACGGGATTCACGCCGGCGGACAAGGCTTTCTACCCCGAGGCGCGCGACGCCGTGATCTCGATGGGCATCGTCCGTCGCAAGAAGAAGGACGTCGCAGCCGACCTTCCCGACAAGCTCGTCGCCGACCTGCCGGTGGAGCTCGACGACGAGTTCGGACGCTCCATCCGCGAAGCCGAGCGTGAGCTCGGGTCGCGCCTGGCGGCCAAGTACCGCCGCATCATCGAAGCGCGCGGCGACAAGGTGCTCATCGGCGAGGTCGACGAGGACATCGTCCGCCTCGTCGCGCACGGCGAGCTCGAAGAGGCGAAGGCGTCGGCCGCCGGCGCGGACAACGTCTTCACGATGGTCCGCAAGATCGGTCAGGCCAAGGCGCACCTCGCCGCCGACTATGCCGTGCAGCTGCAGCGCTCGGTCGGCAAGGTGGTGTTCTTCGCGAAGCACATCGACGTGATGGATGCCGCAGAGGCGCACTTCGCGGCATCCGGCCTGCGGACGATCTCGATCCGCGGTGATCAGACGACGACCGCCCGCCAGCAGGCCATCGACGCCTTCAACACCGACCCCGGTGTGGCGATCGCCGTCTGTTCGCTGACGGCGGCCGGCGTCGGACTGAACATGCAGGCGGCATCCAACGTCGTTCTCGCCGAGCTCTCCTGGACCGCCGCCGAGCAGACCCAGGCGATCGATCGGGTGCACCGCATCGGTCAGGACGAGCCCGTCACGGCATGGCGGATCATCGCCGCGCACACGATCGACACGAAGATCGCGGAGCTGATCGACTCGAAGCAGGGGCTCGCCCAGCGCGCCCTGGACGGCGCCCAGCTGGACCCCACCTCGAGCGATTCCGTGCAGCTGTCGGCGCTCATGCACCTGCTGCGCCAGGCGCTCGGCGCCGCCTGAGGCGGGCCGGGATTATCGACGGCGGATGCGGTGGCATCCGCCGTCGATACGGCGATAGTGTCGAGGAGGCAGCGTCGCCGAATCACATCCCGAATCACCAAAGGATCTCCACATGAAGATCGGTATCCTCACCAGCGGCGGAGACTGCCCCGGACTGAACGCGGTCATCCGCGGTGTGGTCCTCAAGGGCACCACGAACTACAACATCGAGTTCGTCGGCATCCGTGACGGCTGGCGTGGCGTCGTCGACGGCGACTTCTTCCCGCTGACCCGGCACGAGGTCAAGGGCCTCTCGAAGGTCGGCGGCACGATTCTCGGCACGAGCCGCACCAACCCCTACGAGGGTCCCCGCGGCGGCGCGGAGAACATCGCGAAGACACTCTACGGCCACCACATCGACGGGATCATCGCCATCGGTGGCGAGGGCACGCTCGCCGCGGCCAACCGGCTGTGGAACGACGGCATCAATGTCATGGGCGTGCCCAAGACGATCGACAACGACCTCCGCGCCACCGACTACTCGTTCGGCTTCGACACCGCCGTCAACATCGCCACCGACGCCATGGATCGCCTGCGCACCACCGGAGACTCGCACCAGCGCTGCATGGTCGCCGAGGTCATGGGCCGGCACGTGGGGTGGATCGCCCTGCACTCCGGCATCGCGGCCGGTGCGCACGTGATCTGCATCCCCGAGGTGCCCATGTCGATCACCGAGATCGCCGCGCAGGTGCAGAAGGCGCATGACCGCGGTCGCGCGCCGCTCGTCGTCGTCTCGGAGGGCTTCACGCTCACGGGCATGGACGAAGCCTTCAGCGACAAGGGGCTCGACGCCTTCAACCGCCCTCGCCTGGGCGGCATCAGCGAGGTCCTGGCGCCCGAGATCGAGCGTCTGACCGGCATCGAGACGCGTGCGACCGTGCTCGGTCACATCCAGCGCGGCGGCTCGCCCTCCGGTTTCGACCGGGTGCTGGCGACGCGCCTGGGTCTGCATGCCGCAGACTCCGTCTACGAGCAGGCCTGGGGCCAGATGGTCTCGCTGAAGGGCACCGACATCGTGCGGGTGCCGTTTGCGGAGGCTCTCGGTGAGCTGAACACGGTGCCGATCTACCGCTACGAAGAGGCCGCCGCGCTCTTCGGCTGAGCCCGCCACCGGGACACCGCAGATTCCGTGTCCCACTTTTCGCTGGCGTTGTCCCACTTCCGCCGTGCCGTGTCCCGCTTTCTGCTGTGCAGGAGGCCACCGGACAGCAGGAAGTGGGACACGTCCTGCGAGGGTCACTCTCACTGACCACGCCCTACGCAGGTTCCTCCCCGGCCGCGTCGGGCTCCGAGGTTTCCACCGTTCGGTGCTCAGCCACCAGAGCATCGCTGCGCACGGGTGACGCTTGCGCGATGACGACCTCGAGCGACCTGCCGCTGAGTCTGCCGGACGCGTTCACCGTCGCGCAGGCGCGAGATGCGGGCGTGAGCCCCGGGCGGCTGCGGGGACGCGATCTGTCGCGTCCCTTCCACGGCGTCCGCGCGCGAGCGGAGCCCACTCCTGGCTCGCTCGAGGCATCGTGTCGGGCGCTGCTGCCGAGGCTGCGCATCGGGCAGTTCTTCAGCCACGAGACCGCCCTGTATCTTCTCGGAGTGCCTCAGCCGGAGTGGCCGTATGAGCCGACCATCCACGTGTCCACCCACCGTCCTGCGCGCGAACCCCGTACTCACGCCGTGGTGGGTCATCGGCTGCAGCTGCGAACGCCGGCCCAGACGACGGTGGGCGGGATGCCGGTCGAGCACCCGGCGCGTGCCTGGCGTCAAACGGGCACGCTCTGGCGGCTCGACGACCTCGTTGCCGCGGCAGATCACCTGATCTCAGGCCGGAGCCCGCTGGCGAGTGCGGCCGAGCTTCGCGGTGAGATCGAGGTGATGGGCGACGTGCGCGGCGGAATTCTCCGCAGGGCGCTGGCGCTCGCTCGCGGTGGCGTGCGCTCTCCTCGCGAAACGCGCTTGCGACTGCTGCTGAGTCGCGCGGGCCTGCCGGAGGCCGAGGTGGCCTGGAACCTGTTCGACGATCGGGGGACGTTCGTCGCGGAGCTCGATCTGGCCTTTCCCCGCTACCGTCTCGCGGTCGAGTACGACGGCCGCGTCCACGCTGACGATGCGCGTCAGTTCGCGCGCGACGCCGACCGGTGGGCGGCCATTCGCGGCCTGGGTTGGCAGCACGAGCGCGTGCTGGCTCATCACCTCGTCGGCGATGGCCGGCTCGCGGTCGCGATGGTACGAGACGCCCCGCAGCGTGCGGGGTGGACGCCCGGGCGCTGACGCCGGGGCACAGAGGCGCGGCGCCGGAGCTGTGTGTCCCACATCCTGCTGCCTGGGAGCGCTGTCAAGCACAGATAGTGGGACACGCCTCGGCATAAGTGGGACACGCCTCGGCATAAGTGGGACACGCCTCGGCATAAGTGGGACATGCCGCGGCGTGCGGGGGACAGGTCCGGGGGCAGGTACGGGGAGGGGGGAATCAGTCCTCGGCGAGGCCCAGCACGTCCAGTAACCAGGCGAGCTCGAAGGCGCGCTGCTGCCAGGAGTTGTAGCGCCCGGAGACACCGCCGTGGCCCGCGACCATCTCGCACTTCAGCAGTGCGTCAGCACCGACCTCGCGCAATCGCGCCACCCACTTGGCGGGTTCCACGTAGTAGACGCGGGTGTCGTTGAGCGAGGTGGTCGCGAGGATCCGCGGATACGTCACTCCCTCGCGCACGTTCTCGTACGGCGTGTACGACTTCATGTACGCGTAGACCTCCGCGTCGTGCAGCGGATCGCCCCACTCGTCCCACTCGATCACCGTCAGCGGGAGCGAAGGATCGAGGATGGTCGTCAGGGCGTCGACGAAGGGGACGTCGGCGAGGATGCCGGCGAACAGCTCGGGGGCGAGGTTCGCGACCGCGCCCATCAGCAGACCGCCCGCAGAACCGCCTTCGGCGACGAGGCGGTCGGGTGCGGTGACGCCCGTGTCGATCAGATGACGCGCGACCGCGACGAAGTCGGTGAAGGTGTTGCGCTTGTGCTGCAGCTTGCCGTCCTCGTACCACTGCCGTCCGAGTTCGCCGCCGCCGCGAACGTGCGCGACGGCGAAGACGACGCCGCGATCGAGCATCGACAGACGCGCCACCGAGAAACCGGGTTCGATGGAGTGCTCGTAGGACCCGTACCCGTAGAGGTGCAGCGGACGCGGCGCGTTCCCCGGCTCGCCGAACGACCGCTTCCACACGATCGAGACGGGCACGTGGGTGCCGTCGGATGCCGTGACCCACTCGCGCCGCTGCCCGTAGGCCGACGGATCGTATCCGCCGAGCACGGGCTGGCGCTTGCGCAGGTGCAACTCACGCGCCGCCACGTCGTAGTCGTAGACGGTCCCGGGGGTGAGGAACGAGCCGTAACCGAGCCGCACCACGGGTGGGGCCCATTCGGGATTGCCGCCGGCTCCGGCGGTGTAGAGCTCCTCCTCGAAGGCGAGCTCGTCGATGCTGCCGGTGGCGTAGTCCAGGATCCCCATGCGCGACAGCCCGTCGCGTCGGTACGACACGACCCCCCAGTCGCGGAAGGCGGACATATCCAGCACGCGGCGCCCGGGAGTGTGGGCCAGCACGACGTCGCGTTCACCCTGCGGATCGGATGCCGCGACGCGCACCAGCTCGAAATCGAGCGCGCCGTCGTTGTGCACGATGTAGAGCACGTCCTCGCCGCCGACGACGGCATGCGTGGCGGAGTACTCGACTCCCTCCCGACGCGGCCAGATCGATCGCGGCTCTGAGCGAAGATCGGTCGCCTCGACGAGGTACTCCTCGGTCGTGATCGAGGAGCCCACCTCGATCACCAGGTACTTCTCGCTGCGGGTGAAGCCGGCGCCCACCCAGTACCGCTCGTCCGGCTCGTGGAACAGGCGCGCGTCGGCAGCGGCGTCGGTGCCGACCTCGTGCAGCCACACGGTGTCGGGTCGCCACGCGTCGTCGACCGTCGTATAGATCACGTACCGGCCGTCGGGAGAGAACGACGCCCCCGCGGAGGTGTTCTCGATGACGTCGGAGAGATCCTCCCCGGTGGTGAGGTCGCGCACACGCAGCGTGTAGCGCTCGTCGCCCTCCACGTCGACGCCGTAGAGCAGTCGAGAGCCGTCCGTGGAGACGTCGAAGCTGCCCAGGGAGAAGAACTCGTGACCGTCGGCTTCGACGTTGCCGTCGAGCAGCACGCTCTCGCCCTCCACGTCGACACCCGGGGTCAGGACGGGCGGCGTCCAATCGTCCGGGCCGGCAAGCGGCGCACGGCACTGGATGCCGTACTGCTTGCCCTCGACGGTGCGCCCGTAGTACCACCACGCGCCCTGGCGCGTCGGCACGGACAGATCGGTCTCGAGGGTGCGGGCCTTGATCTCGTCGAAGATCCGCTGACGCAGGCCCGCCAGGTGTGCCGTCCGCTGCTCGGTGAAGGCGTTCTCGGCCTCGAGGTGCGCGATGACCTCGGCATCCTCCTTCGCCCGGAGCCACTCGTAGTCGTCGCGCACCTCGTCGCCATGATGACGACGCAGCGTCGGACGCGCGGGGGCGACGGGGGCGGACAGCGGCGTGGAGGACGGCTCTCGGGTCACCGTTCCACGCTAATCCACGCTCGGCGTGTCGGGGTGGGCTCCCCGTTCTGTGAGGGGGCGCGGATGTGGGAGTATTTCTGTGGTCCGGTTGCCGGAGTATGAACCCACGGTGAACTCTTCGTTCGCATCGCCGATTCCGTCGGCTCCCTTCCTGTGAATCCCGACGAAAGCGAACTGTGGAAACCGCTGCCCTCATCGTCGTGCTGGTGATCGCGCTGGCGCTGTTCTTCGACTTCACGAACGGCTTCCACGACACCGCGAACGCGATGGCCACCCCGATCGCGACCGGGGCGCTCAAGCCCAAGGTCGCCGTCCTCCTCGCCGCGAGTCTCAATCTCGTCGGCGCGTTCCTGTCGACCGAGGTGTCGAAGACGATCTCGCACGGCATCATCCGCGAGGACCAGATCGAACCGCTCGCGTTCCTGCCGATCATCTTCGCCGGCCTGATCGGGGCGATCACCTGGAACATGCTGACGTGGCTGCTGGGCCTGCCCTCGAGCTCCTCGCATGCCCTCTTCGGCGGCCTCATCGGAGCGACCCTCGTCGGTGCCACCGCGTCCGCCATCGATTTCGGCATGGTGCTGAGCAAGGTCGTCCTGCCGGCTCTGATCGCGCCCTTCACGGCCGGCGTCATCGCCTTCCTGGCGACGCGGCTCGCCTACGCGATGACACGTCGCTACGACAACAAGCCCGATGGCCGCGACGGATTCCGCTGGGGTCAGATCTTCACGTCCTCCCTCGTCGCCCTCGCTCACGGCACGAACGACGCGCAGAAGACGATGGGCGTCATCACCCTCGCGCTGATCATGGCCGGCTGGCAGAGCGGTGCCCACGCCGATCCGCAGCTGTGGGTGATCCTCGCCTGTGCGCTCACGATCGCACTCGGCACCTACATGGGCGGCTGGCGCATCATCCGTACGCTCGGCAAGGGCCTGACCGACGTGAAGCCCGCGCAGGGTTTCTCCGCAGAGACCTCCACGGCGGCGACCATTCTCGCCTCCAGCGCGCTCGGCTTCGCGCTGTCGACGACGCAGGTCGCCTCGGGGTCGGTCATCGGCTCCGGACTCGGCCGTCGCGGCTCGAAAGTGCGCTGGCGCACCGTCGGCCGCATCGCCGTGGGATGGGTGCTGACGCTGCCCGCCTCGGCCGCCGTCGGTGCCTTCGCCGCACTGCTGGTCGTCTGGTTCGGAGGCGCCGGCATCGTCATCGACGCGGTGCTCGCCGTCGCGATCATCGTGGCTCTGTTCCTGCGCTCGCGCCGCACGCACGTCGACTCGTCGAATGCGATGAGCGAGGTCGCGGACTCGGGGCTCGCGGTCAAGGTCAAGCGCAACCCGCCGCCCACGCGTCGTCAGCGGGCGCTCCTGCGCGCCGAGCGCGCGCAGCAGAAGGCGGACCGGGCGAAGGAGCGGGCGAAGAACACGGCACCCCGTGGAAAGAACTCGGCCACCGCGAAGCCTTCGCCCGAGAAGCCGACGGACAGATCCACTGCCGAGAAGTCCGGTGCTGAGAAGACGGGGGAGCGCTGATGGGTATCAGCATCGACTGGTTCGCCTTCGTCCAAGTCTTCGCCGCCGCGTTGATCGGTGCGCTGCTCGTCGTCGGCTTCTACGCGGTCGGTCTTCGGCTGCTGGTGCGCGGAGGGCGGGCGCCCATCGTCGCTCCCGTCGAGTTCACCGACGCGATCACCGTGATCAGCGAGAAGGAGGCGCGCCGCGCGGCCAAAGCCGCGGCGAAGGCGGCGAAGAAGAGCCCCCTGGCCGACGGGCAGAAGCGTCTCGCGCGGATCGGCGCGTACCTGTCGTTCGCGCTGTGTGGTCTCGCGGTGCTCGCTGGGCTCTCGCTGATCGTCCTGCGCTGATCGTCCCGCGCTGCACCCGCAACGCCCGTGTGCGCTGCCTGTGCCGCGTCGGCGGCGGCGCCTAGGCTGACTTCATGGCCCCCGCCTCGTTCTCGTTCGGCATCCATCCGCCCGCCCAGCGCGTGATCGTCCATCTCAGCGACACGCATCTGTTGGCCGGAAACCGGCCCCTCGGCGGCCGCTACGACACCGCCGCGAACCTCACCGCGACGCTGGCGGCCCTCGAGCGTACGGGTGTCCGACCGGACGCCATCGTCTTCACGGGAGACCTGACCGACCTGGGTGAGCCGGAGGCCTATGCCGCCCTGCGTGCGCAGGTCGAGCCGGTCGCCGCGCGTCTGGGTGCACCGATCGTGTGGGTCGCGGGCAATCACGATGAGCGTCCGGCGCTCCGGGAGGGGTTGCTCGATGAGCCGCCGAGCCTCGAACCCGTCACCGGTGTGTGGGATCTCGGCGGGTTGCGCCTGATCGCTCTCGATTCCTCCGTGCCGGGGTGGCATCACGGTGACCTGGATGCCGCACAGCTGGACTGGCTCCGCGGCATCCTCGCCGAACCGGCGCCGCTGGGCACCGTGCTGGCTCTGCATCATCCGCCGCTGCCGAGCCACATCCCGTTCTTCGATATCCTCGAACTCCGTCATCAGAGCGAGTTCGCGGCGGCGCTCGCCGGCAGCGACGTCCGCGCCATCCTCGCCGGACACCTCCACTACGCCACGGCGGGCACCTTCGCCGGCATCCCGGTCAGCGTCGCATCGGCGACCTGTTACACGATGAACCTCCAGCGTCCGCCCCAGGAGGTCAACGGCATGGACGGCGGACAGTCCTTCCATCTCGTGCACGTCTACGACGACACCATCACGCACAGCGTCGTCCCGGTCGGTGAGGCCGAGACGGCCGAGGTCTTCAGCGAGGAATGGACACGGGCGATGGCCGCACTCGACCCGGAGGAGCGGCTCGAGGCCTTCTCCCGAAAGCGCTGAGATCGCGAGGTGTCCCGGGCGCGGCAGATGCGCTCATGCGGCTTGACTTCGAGTGCGCTCGAAGTTCTACCGTGGGCACATGACCCTGCTCCCCGTCCCCGCGCGCGAGGGCGTCTCGATCGCCGAGGCCGCCGCCGCCACCGACGTCTCGACGCACACCCTGCGCTACTACGAGCGCGAGGGGCTCATGCTGACGCCGATCGACCGCGACTCCTCCTCGCACCGCCGCTACTCGGATGCCGACATCTCCTGGGTGCGGTTCCTGACGCGGCTGCGCCTCACGGGCATGCCGATCGCCGGCATCCGCCGCTACACCGAGCTGGTGCGCGTGGGGGAGTCCACCGTGCCCGAGCGCCGGGAGCTGCTCGTCGCCCATCGCGAACGTGTGCGCGCACAGCTCGACGAGATCACCGCGAGCCTGCGGGCCATCGACCACAAGATCGACATCTACGACAAGGAGATCTCACTCTCATGAAGACCACCACTCTGGGAACCTCCACGCCCATCGAGGTCAGCCGCATCGGCCTCGGACTGATGGGCATCAGCGCCTTCTACACCGGCGCGGGCCAGGACGACGCCGACGGGGCGCGCACGATCCTCGGCGCCCTCGACCGCGGCGTCACCTTCCTCGACACTGCGGAGATGTACGGGCCGTACACGAACGAGGAACTCCTCGGCAAGACGCTGGCCGAGGCGGGCCGCCGGGACGACGCCGTCATCGCGACGAAGTTCGGCACGATCCGCCACACGACGACCGGCGAGCGCGGGCTGGACGGCACACCGGCCAACGCGCGGCTGGCCGTCGAGGGGTCGCTGCGTCGGCTGCGCACCGATCGCATCGACATCTACTACCAGCACCGGATGGACCCTGCGACGCCCATCGAGGACACGGTCGGCGCGCTGGCCGAGCTCGTCGCCGAAGGCAAGATCCGCGGCTACGGCCTCTCGGAGGCCTCGGTCGCGACGATCCGTCGCGCGCACGCGGTCCATCCCGTGACCGCGATTCAGACCGAGTACTCACTGTGGACGCGCGACCCCGAGGCGGAGCTGCTGCCGGCGCTCGCCGAGCTCGGCATCGGGTTCGTTCCGTACTCTCCCCTCGGGCGGGGGTTCCTCACCGGCGCGATCCGCTCGCTGGACGCGCTCGACGAGGATGACTTCCGCAAGAGCAACCCGCGTTTCGCCGACGGCGCGTTCCAGGCCAACCTCGCGATCGTCGACGCCGTCGAGAAGGTCGCCGCGGATGCCGGCGCCACCCCCGCTCAGGTGGCGCTGGCGTGGCTGCTGGCCCAGGGGGAGCACATCGCGCCGATCCCTGGCACGCGAAAGCTCACCCGCGTCGAGGAGAACATCGCAGCGGTCGACCTGGTGCTGACGCAGGACCAGCTGGCCGCGCTGGCCGCCGTCGGCTCTCCGGTCGGCGACCGCTACGCCGACATGTCGACCGTCAACCGCTGACCGTCGAGGTGCCCTTCGTCGCGGCCTCGGCCGCGGCGGAGGGCACCCGTCTGTCCGGGTGTACGCCGTGTACACCCGGAACGTATCGACGCCGCGGGTAGGCTCGACCCCGACCACCCGAGGCGACGACCCAAAAGGACTGCACTCATGGCACCTGCCGCAACGACGCGCACCGAGACCGACTCCCTGGGATCGATGGAGATCCCCGCCGATGCATACTGGGGCATCCACACCGCCCGGGCCCTGGAGAACTTCCCGATCTCCATGCGGCCCATCTCCGTCTACAAGGACCTCGTGACCGCGCTCGCGATGGTCAAGCAGGCATCCGCCCGCGCGAACCTCGAGATCGGGGTGCTCGACGCCGAACGCACCGACCTCATCGACCGCGCTGCCCAGCGCGTCATCGACGGGGATTTCCACGACCAGTTCGTCGTCGGCGTCGTGCAGGGCGGCGCCGGCACCTCCACCAACATGAACGCGAACGAGGTGATCACCAACATCGCGCTCGAGCTCGCGGGTCGTCCCAAGGGTGACTACGCGTACCTCTCGCCGATCGATCACACCAACCGCTCGCAGTCGACCAACGACGTCTACCCGACCGCGGTGAAGGTGGGGCTCAGTCTCGATCTGAAGACCCTTCTGGAGGAGCTGGACCTCCTGCGCCAATCGTTCCTTTCGAAGGCGGTCGAGTTCCACGACATCCTCAAGATCGGTCGCACCCAGCTGCAGGATGCCGTGCCGATGACCCTCGGCCAGGAGTTCCACGGTTTCGCGACGACCCTCGGCTACGACCACCAGCGCCTCACCGAGAACGCGTACCTGCTGTTCGAGATCAACATGGGCGCCACGGCGATCGGCACCGGCATCACGACCCACCCCGGTTATGCGCCCGCCGTCCTGCGACACCTCCGCGAGATCACGGGCTTGGACCTTGCCACCGCAGACGACCTGGTCGAAGCGACGAGCGACACCGGCTCGTTCATGTCGTTCTCCTCGACCCTCAAGCACAACGCGATCAAGCTCTCGAAGATCGCCAACGACCTGCGGCTCCTCTCGAGCGGACCGCAGGCGGGCCTCGGCGAGATCAACCTTCCGGCCCGTCAAGCCGGATCCAGCATCATGCCCGGCAAGGTGAATCCGGTCATCCCCGAGGTCGTCAATCAGGTCGCGTTCTCCGTCGCCGGTGCCGACCTCACCGTCACGATGGCCGTCGAAGGGGGGCAGCTGCAGCTGAACGCCTTCGAGCCGATCATCGCCCACTCGATCTTCCAGTCGATCACATGGATGCGACGCGCCATGCGCACCTTCCGCATCAACTGCGTCGACGGCATCACCGCGAACCGCGAGCGTCTCGGCGCCATGGTCGGCTCCTCGGTCGGAGTCGTCACGGCCCTCACTCCGTTCATCGGCTATGCGGCGTCGGCGGCTCTCGCCAAGACCGCGCTGCTGACCCACCGCAACGTCGGCGACCTCGTCGTCGAAGCGGGGCTCATGACCCGTGATGAGGTCGACAAGCAGCTCTCCCCGGCGCGTCTGTCGGGCCTCGAATCGATCACGCAGGCCATTCCCGTCGTGCAGCCTGCCGAGAATCTCGTCGAGAGTTGAGGGGCGCAACCCTTTGCGCGAGAAGCGTGCGGGCCGATAGCGTCGCTGTCAGCAACGCGCCGCACCGGCCGACCGAGGAGAGACGCATGACCGACCCCACCCAGCCCCCTGTGAATCCGCAGACTCCGCCGCCGGCCGCACCGCCGGTCGCACCCCCGGCGTATCAGCAGCCCGGCTACCCCGCAGCTCCCGCCTACAATGGCGGCCCTGCCGCCACCGGCACTGTTCCCGGACGCACGCTCGGCATCGTCGCGCTCGTTCTGGCCATCGTCCCGGTGGGGCTGCAGCCGATCGGCCTCATCCTCGGCATCGTCGCCCTGGTGCAGTCCAAGAAGGCGGGCGTCAAGAACGGCATGGCGGTCGCCGCCATCATCGTCAGCTCGGTGCTGATCGTGATCGGCATCATCATCGGCAGCGTCGTCGCGGTCGTGTTCGCCAACGCAGCCGGCGACCTGATCCAGTTCTGCGCCAACAACCCGAGCGGCGTCTACGAGCTCAACGGCCAGATGATCACCTGCAACGGAGGCTGAGTCGCCCTCAGACGACGCCCCGGTGTCCGCCGACGCGGATCACCGGGGCGTCGTGCGTTCAGTCCAGGATGCGGCAGTGGGTGGTGAGTTCCCCGATGCCGTCGATGCCCACGGTCACGACGGAGCGGTCACGCAGGAAGATCTGCGGGTCGCGAGAATATCCCGCTCCTCCCGGGCTGCCGGTGGAGATCAGGGTGCCGGGCAGCAGCGTCGCCGACTGCGACAGGTGTGCGATCAGCGTCGCCACCGACCGGATCATCTGCCCGGTGGAGGCGTCCTGCACCGTCTGCCCGTCCACGACGGCCCAGATGTGCAGGTCCTGCGGGTCGGCGATCTCATCCGCCGTCACGACGAAGGGCCCGTTGGGCGTGAAGCCGTCGAAGGACTTGCACCGTGACCACTGCGCCTCCGAGAACTGGATGTCGCGCGCGGTGATGTCGTTGACGACCGTATAGCCCCAGACATGTTCGAGGGCGTTGTCGGCGGTGACATCCTTCGCGGGCGTGCTGATGACGACGCCGAGCTCGGACTCGTAGTCCACCGATTCGCTGAGCGTCCGAGGCCACGACGTGGTGGCTTCATGTCCGGACAGCGAGTTCGGCCAGAGCACGAAGACCGTCGGCGCGGTGTCGGCCTTCAGGCCCAGCTCGCTGGAGTGCGCTGCGTAGTTCAAGCCGACGGCGAGGACGATGGGCGGCTCGTTCACCGCGGGGCCGAAGGTCAGGCCGTCCAGGGGGATGCCGTCGACATCTCGGGCGGCGTCTCGCACACGAGAAAGGAGTTCGTCGCCCCCCTCGATCAGGGCCTGCAGCGTGCGCGGGGCCGCATCGAAAAGCGACGCCACGGGGGCGACGTGTCCGGGGGCGACGACGACGACCAGCTGCGGATCGTCCGTCTCGGGCAGCACGACGTGGGCGAAACGCATCCCTCCAGGGTAGTGCGGCGCGATGAACTCCGCAGGTTTTGGTGATTTCGGTCGCCGGACGCCTGCCCCGACACAGACTCAGCGCCCGGTGCCGCGGCGATGCCTGCGTGTCTCCCGGGC
>NZ_MKRU01000102.1:0-5314 GCF_001897985.1 Microbacterium sp. 69-7
GGATGTACGGGTCCTCGAAGACAGCCTCCTGGCGCTCCGGGTCCGTGACGAAGTAGGGGTTGATGTAGCCCTTGTCGAAGCGCATGCCCTCGGTGAGCTCGAGCTCGGTGCCGAACGTGTTCGACTCCTCGACCGTGACGACGCCCTCCTTGCCGACCTTGTCGATCGCCTCGGCGATCAGCGCGCCGATCTCGGGGTCAGCGGCGGAGATGGATGCCGTGGCGGCGATCTCCTCCTTGGTCTCGACCTCCTTCGCGGAGGCGAGCAGCTCGTCGGAGAGCGCCTTGACGGCCTTCTCGATGCCCTTCTTCAGGGAGATGGGGTCTGCGCCGGCCGCGACGTTGCGCAGCCCTTCGCGCACGAGAGCCTGGGCGAGGACGGTAGCCGTCGTGGTGCCGTCACCGGCGACGTCGTCCGTCTTCTTGGCGACCTCCTTGACGAGCTCCGCGCCGATCTTCTCGTACGGGTCGTCGAGCTCGATCTCCTTGGCGATCGAGACACCGTCGTTCGTGATCGTGGGGGCGCCCCACTTCTTCTCGAGCACGACGTTGCGACCGCGCGGGCCCAGGGTCACCTTGACGGCGTCGGCCAGGATGTTCAGGCCACGCTCGAGGCCACGGCGGGCCTCCTCGTCGAAAGCGATGATCTTTGCCATAAGTGTGTCGTCCCTCCCGGACGTGAGGATGAGTCTTTAGCACTCGCGATGATTGAGTGCTAACTCATTCTGGCACTCTGGCATGACGAGTGCAAGCCGCGCCGAGCGGGCGCGACGGGAGGGCCGAACGACGTCAGGCGACGACGCGGACCGACTCGGCCTGCGGGCCCTTCTGACCGGCGCCGACGGTGAACTCGACCGTCTGCCCCTCCTCCAGGACGCGGAATCCCGACATGTCGATGTTGGAGTAGTGGACGAACACGTCCTGGCCGTCGGTCACGGTGATGAAGCCGAAACCCTTCTCGGCGTTGAACCACTTGACGGTACCTTGGGCCATGCGAATCTCCTGATGCTGCGGTGGGACGTCGCAATGCTAACCAGCGTGAGAGCGGCGAAATCGCCGTTCCGGCAAGTGTTGACACAGGCGCATCGAACTGTTCACACGCGCGAAACACGCTCCCCACTGATACCCGCAGGGCGGGGTGGTCAGCCGGCCGGAGTGGCCCCGGCATCCGTGCGATCGGCACCGATCACGACCACGAGGAGCTTGGCGCCGTCGCCGCTCGCGAGGCCCTTGTACGCATCGCTGAGTGTCACGGCCGCCCCGCCGATCACCTGTGCGAGCCCCCGCGCCGCACCTTCTTCGGCGGGGTCGGAGTAGAAGACCGTCGTGGTCGGGAAGTCCTTGGAGCTGGCGTCGCCGGCCGTGACGCTGTCGGGCGACCAGCCGGCCCCGACGATGGTATGCGCGAGGGAGCCGGCCAGACCCGACTGTGTCGTCGCGTTGAGAACGGTGACCGGGTACGACGTGTCGACGACCGGCTCGGCGGTCGAGATGGTCGTCGGCGTGGCGCTCGGGGTGGGAAAGAGGGTGACGCGCCCGGTGGCGATCAGCGTGCCGAAGATGCCCAGCGCGACCAGCACGACGATCGCGATGACCGACCACAGCACCACGATTCCTCCCCGCAGGCGCGGATTCTCGGCGCGATGCGCACCGATGCGTCCCCCCTCGAGGGCGAGATCATCGAAGCGGTCCTTCTGCGGGGGCGTACTCGGCACCCCAGAATGCTACCGGCCTGTTCCGGTGCGGACGGCGGGAACGGCCGCGCGTCCCGCACGCTCGCTCTCGCGCGCATCGCGGAGCCGACGGAGGCGGTGCACCAGCATGGCGTCGTGCGCCGCGGCATCCGGTTGGTCGATGATGCGAGCCAGCAGCTGGTAGTACCGGGCGGGCGCCAGGGCGAGCTCGGCACGGATGGCCTCCTCCTTGACGGCGTCGTGCACGGTCCACCGCGACTCGAAGTCGAGGAGGAGGCGATCACGCTCGGAGAGGGGCACCTGCTCACGTTAACCCCGCGCAGCGCGCTCGCCGGGACGCCACTCCAGCCATCGCCCGAGTGGGTCGGCGTGGGCGAGGACGACGCCGTCGCGCGCGAGTGCGAAGCCCTCAGCGGGAGCGTTCGATGCGATCCGCCCGCCGCGCCATCCCTCGTGCAGCGAGGGCGCGTCGAGCGTGATCCACCGTCCCACGACGGATACCTGCTCGATCAGCGCGTGGCGCGCGTGCCAGCCGAGGTGCGCCAGCACGCCGGGGGTCTGAACGACCAGCGTCGCCCTGGGCGGCGCCGCCGTGACCGCGCGGGCGAGCTGTTCGACGCCGTCACCCGCGAACATGAGGGGCGGCTCCACTGCCGCGATGCGCAGGGCGGAACGCACCCGATCCGCGCGTCCGGTCTCGCCCGGCCAGACGAGAGCCGTCAACCACGCCTCGGTGGCCGGGTCGGCGGGATCCAGTGGCGCGAGATCGATGCCCGCCCGCCAGACGATCTCCGGATGCCGCAACGGGGGCACGTGCTGACCGCGCAGCTCGCTCTCGAGCACGACGGCCGACACCCCGTCGAGCGGATCGTGCGCGATCTCGCCCGCGACGCCGCGATAGCGGTAGGAGTATCGGTCGGGGTAGAGACACAGTCCAGCACTCGCTCCGACCTCCAGCAGCGCGATCGGCCCGTCGATGCCCGCAAGCGCGGGCAGCAGAGCGGCGCACCGCAGGGGTTCGTTCGTCTGCAGAGACCGCGCCGCGCACTCCGTGATCAGTCTGTCGCTGTGGGCGAGCATCCACTCCCGCCACTCGGGGTACCCACTCTCGCCGGATCCGAGCATCCGCGCGACGGCGAAGACGAGGGGCGGCTGACGATGCGAAGGCGAGATCCTTTCCAGCACCTCCTGCACCGCGGCATCCGCGGCGACTCCGACGGCCCACTCGCCGTACAGCGCGGAACGACCGGGAGCCTCGTCGCGGGCGAACCGGGCGTAACGCGCCGACACCGATTCTGGGAGCGAACTCATGGGTGACATTCTCGCGGGCTGAGCCGACCGCGGCCCGCGTCGGGTTGAATGGTGGGTGGAGTAAGGAGCCAGACATGACCTACCGCGTGACCAAGACCGACGACGAGTGGCGTTCGGAGCTCACCGCCGACCAGTACGCGGTGCTCCGCGAGGCGGGCACCGAGCGCGCCTGGACCGGCGAGCTGCTCGACGAGAGCCGCGCCGGCCTCTACACGTGCGCCGCCTGCGGCGCCGAACTGTTCCAGAGTGGAACGAAGTTCGACTCGCATTGCGGGTGGCCGAGCTTCTACGAGTCTGTGCGCCCCGAGGCCGTCGAGCTCATCGAAGATCGCAGCCACGGGATGGTCCGCACCGAGGTGCGGTGCGCGAACTGCGGCTCGCATCTCGGACACGTCTTCCCCGACGGGTTCGGCACCCCCACGGGCGACCGGTACTGCATGAACTCGCTGTCGCTGTCGTTCACCCCGGCCCCGGAGGCGGATGCGTCGTGATCGAGACGGTCACGGACTACCCGGCCCTGGCGGCGGTGCGAAACCGTCGCTCATGGTCGAAGGTGACGGATGCCGCGCCCACCCGCGCCGAGCTTCTCACCCTGATCGCGGCGGCGGGGCGGGTCGCCGACCACTCGTCCCTGCGACCGTGGCGCGTCATCGAGCTGCGTGGCGAGGACCGGGCGACGCTCGGGGCGGCGATCGCGAAGGCCGAGGGCGACGACAAGCCGTCGACGAAGCCGTTGCGCGCGCCACTGCTGCTCGCCGTGGTCGCCAGCTATCGCAAGAGCGAGAAGGTTCCGCGCTGGGAGCAGGAAGCGGTCGCCTCGGGCGTCGCCCACACGCTCAGCCTTTTGCTGGATGAGGCGGGATGGGGCGTCATCTGGCGCACCGGTCACTACACGCGGGCGAAGGCCGTGGCCAAGGCCCACGGACTCGCGAAGGACGAGGAGCTGCTCGGCTGGCTGTACGTCGGCGGCAAGCCCACCGGTGCGCGACCCGGGCGCCGCAAGAGCGTCGACCCCCGTGCGCATCTCAGTCGAATGCCGGCCCCCGCCAAGGGCGCCGACAAGGACGGCGGGTCGACGAAGACCGGCGCGAAGAAAGACAAGAAGAAGAGCTGACGCTCCCGTCGTCCGCTCAGGTTCGTCGTCGCCGCCAAGGCGCGAGAGCGACGACGACCGAGCTCGCCGCGACCGCGACCATCAACAGTTCGGTTCCCCAGCCGGGACCGGCATCCGCGGGCCAGACCGCGTCCAGGGTGAACGCGGTGGCGAGCTGGCCGACCACGACACCGAGGCCGAGCAGCAGCACCCCGGTGTGCGCGACGAGCGCCGCCGACAGGAAGATGTAGATCACGCCGACCACGCCGCCGAGGTAGAGCCACGCCTCGGTCGGCAGCACCGGCGGCACACCGACGAACGCAACGTGGACGACGGCGGCGACGGCGAGCACCACCGTTCCACCGAAGAAATTGACGAAGGTCGCGGTCAACGGCGTCCCGACGCGCTGGCACAGACGCCCGTTTGTCGCCTGCTGCCACGCGATGCCGACACCGGCCAGAAAGGGCAGCACCAGCATCCACACCGGCACGCGCTCCACCACGCCGCCCTGCAACGAAATACCGACGGCGACGAGAGCCAGCGCACCGCCCGCCACGCGCGGCATGGTGACCGCGACGACGCCGGCCGGGCCGTACCCGATGCGGTCGAGCACCAGGCCGTTCAGTGTCTGCCCGGCCACAACCCCGACGGTGAACAGGGAGACGCCGATCACAGCGACGGCGAGGCCCTGGGTCGCGACGGTGAGCGCTCCGGCCAGCCCGCCTCCCAGCATCCACCACGGGATCGTGCGTGCGCGGACGCCGCTGACCAGCGCGCCGAAGCCTCGGCGGCCCGCCGGCAGCAGCGCCGACAACACGGCCAGCACGAGCAGACCCGACCCAAAGGAGATGACCGCCGCGACGAATCCGTCGCCGATGCGCAGACCGAGTTGCCCGTTGATGCGGGCTTGAAGCGCCGTCAGCACGCCGACCAGCACGGCACCACCGAGAGCGACACCGGCGGGAAGCCGGGGCGTCGTCGGTGCGGTCACGACTCCTCAGCCTAGCCGGGCGCGTGGGAGAGGAGCCGATCGGTCAGTCGTAGCCCAGAATGCAGATCGCTTCGGTGACGGTGTCGGGTTCGGTACGCGGCTCGTGCTCGTCCACGGAATCGAATCTAGGGGTGCGGGCCGGCGGATGCCGAGCGCATCGCCGTGGATAACGGGCTCTTCGGACATTCGGTGGGGGTGAGGCTCGCCGGGTGAGGTTCGGCGGGTA
>NZ_MKRU01000103.1:0-5290 GCF_001897985.1 Microbacterium sp. 69-7
TACCGTGGAATCGCGGCATTCCTCGCCATCTCGAGCGGGAACCTACAACTCTTCTCGTCGCTGTGCTTGACCGCGTTCAGAAGTCCCTCGGCGATGACGTCGTACACATCGCGCGCGAGGCGGGGATGCGCATCGAGCGCGGCCAGCGCCCGGGGATCGAGCGTGGTCTGCAGCACGATCACCCGTCCCCACGTCGCCAGCAGCGCACGCAGCGCCGCCGCGTCCGTGCCGGGGTCGGCTGCCGCATACGTCGACGTCAGCCGATGCACGAGCGCGAGTAGATCGTCGCGCAGTGCGGAGGTGTCCGCCGGGGACGGGTGCGGATGCGTCAGCGCGAACTGCATGCACGCTCCCTGCCCGTCGCGGTGCAGCAGCTCCGCCGTGCGTCGCAGGCCTTCCCGAGCGGGACCGACCCCCTCGCGGCTCGCGCGCTGAGAATGCGTGATCGTTCCCGACAGTCGACGCTGTTCTCGGCGCAGTCTCTGCACGGCGCCCGCGCACAGGCCGGCCGCGAGCGCGAAGGCGAGGTAGTCGATGGCGGGCAGGAGCGCGAGGAGGCCGCGATGTCCGTAGATCGCTGCCAGCACGGAGAGCACGACGCCGCCGATGGCCGCGCCCAGCAGATAGACCGTGGCGCTGAGACGGGCGCTGCGTACGAACCTTCGGCGCCGCGCGACATGGTCGACAAGACCCGTCACGGTGACGACGGCGACCAGACCCGCGATCAGCTCGGCGGGGCCCGTCGTTCGCAGCGCGTAGGGCAGTGTGCAGGCGATGTAGACGATCGCGACCGTCCCGCGTGGTGGAAGGCGCAGCGGCGGCAGCGCCAGGCCGCGACGGCGAATCGAGATCTCATCCGTGGCGGGTGCGCCCCGCGGCGCCGAGGTCGTCGCCGCATCGTCCGCCACCTGTTGCAAGCGGTGGCTCCAGGTGCGGAAGGCCTCCGTCCCGAGCGCGCGCACGCCGCTCGGCCCCGTCGCGGGATCCCACCGATCGATCGCCCGGGTGAGGGCGGATGCCGCGGCACCCACTTCGCGGCGGGCGCGCCGGTCGACGACGACGGCGCGGTCGGGCGCGGCGGCGAGCTCTGCCGCCACCTCGCGCAGCAGCGCGTTGGTGCGACGCAGCGTGTGCACGGCGTTCTCGAGCACGGCGATCATCGCGAGCACGACCGGCCAGACGACCACGTTCGTCGCGATACGGAACGGCAGCTGGGCTGCTGCCGGAATCGGCAGTGCCCACGGCGCGGCCCACGCGTCCTGCACGAGCGGGCGCAGTGCGGCGCACGCGACGATGCCGACGATGAGCACGATCGCGCGCACGCGCGGCGCGGACAGGTGCCGCTCGATCAGCGCGAGGGCCCCGAGCACAAGCACGAAGCATGTCGTCGTGGCCAGCGTCGCCGGAGCCAGCGCCGCGACATCCACGCCCGCACCCACGGGCGCCATGATGGTCATCGACAGGACGAGGGTCGCCGCGAGCGACCACAGGCTCAGAAACCGTCCGTCGGCCACGACACGGCCGATCGCCGTGGCGAACCGCCTCACCCGCGGCCTCTCACCGGGCCGGGCCGAACGCGGCCAGGTACATCGCCGCAGCGGCGACGCGAGGGCTGACGGTCGGGTCGCCCGTCACATCCAAGCGGTCGAACAGGCGGCTGATCGAACGTTCCACGGCCCGCACGCTCGACGCGGTCTCTTCGGCGATGCGCTCGTTCGACCATCCGCGAGCGACCATCGCGAGGATCTCGAGCTGATGGCGGGTGAGCGCGCCGAGGCCGTCGCGGGCATCGGGTGCAGGCAGAGCCGTCGCCGCCGGGGCCCGCCGCGTCGACAGTGCCTGCTCCAGCGCCGACACGAGGCCGTCCGCGGAGTCGAGGTCCTGCTTGGAGACGAAGACCGCGTGGGCGATGCCCATCGCCGTCGCGCCGGCCGCTGCGCGCGGATAACTGCTCAGGAAGACGATCGCCAGATGTGGTGCGAGCTCGGACAGCATGGCCGCCAGTTCCGCGCCGGAGGGTCGGCTGCCGAGGTCGATATCGGTCAGCAGTGCGTCGGGGTCGAACTCGGTGAACAGCTGGGTGGCCGTCGCCGCGTCGGCCGCGGCGGCCGTCTCGAACCCGTGACGCTGCAGCAGCTCGCACACGAGCATGCGCAGGGCGGCCTGGTCTTCGACCACGAGCACGCGACGGGTCCAGTCCGAGGCCACGACATCACCCTAGCGCTCGCGCCGCGCGTCCCGTCGTTGCCCCGACGAGCACCGGTGTCGCTCCCTGCAGTCGTCAGTGAGCGGCGTCGTAGGCCTCGAGGACGGAGGCGGGGACGCGTCCGCGCTCCGACACCGTGAAACCGTTCTTGGCGGCCCACTCGCGGATGGGACCGTAGTCGCGCTGCTGAGAGCGGCGCTGTCCGCGGGTGCCGGCGCGGCGCGGCGCGGTCGCGCGCGACGAGACGCTGCGCGCGGCGGAGACATACGGCGCGAGCGCGTCGCGAAGCGCGGCGGCGTTGTCGGTCGTGAGGTCGATCTCGTACGCGGTGCCGTCCAGCGAGAACAGGACGGTCTCACCGTCACCGACTTCGAGAACGGTGCCGTCCAGGTCATCGACGAGCTGGTGAACGATTTTGCGGGCCATGGGCAGAGCCTACTGATACCGACGGCTGATCAGGGGAGCAGTCCCGCGCGTCGCGCCCGTGTCACCGCGGCGTGGCGCGTGCCCGTGTCGAGTTTGGCCATCGCCGACTGCAGATACGACTTGACGGTGCCCTCCCGCAAGCCGAGTGCGACAGCGATCTCGGCGTTGGTCTGGCCCAGTGCCGCGCACGCGAGCACATCGATCTCTCGCGGCGACAGCTTCACGTCGAGCGTCTCCGTGGTCGCACTGTCGTCGCGGGTCAGATCGGCGAGGCGCTGTTCGATCTCGGCGAGACGGCGCCGGATGGCGGCGTCGGGCACATCGGCGGCGATGCGGCGCAACTGCGCGTACGTGTCGCGCAGGTGCTCGCGCAGCACGGGGTCGACGCCCGAGGTGGATGCCGGAGCGAGGGTGAGTCGCCGCTGCACTTCTTCTCTGACGCGAAGCTCCGTCGCCAGATCGCTGGCGACCTGGAGCGCCATGCGTGCGGTGGACTCTCCGAAGGGGGACGGCGACCACGAACCGCAGTAGAGCACGCCGCGTGCGCGCCCGGCGACGAGCACGGGCACGGCGAACAGCGTCGAGATCCCCTCGCCGAGGATCGCGCGATCGTAATCGTGGGTGATGTTGCGCGAAGACCGGTAGTCGAGAGCGAGTCGCGGGCGCCGCTCCACGAGCGCCCGCCCGCCGAGCCCGCGGCTGGCGTGCACGACGAGTCCGGACAGGTGCGGGGTGCGGTTTCCGACGACCGAGGTGACCTCGACCGCGTTTGCCCGCTCGAAACCGCCGAAGGCGACGGGAAGGCCCGTCCGTGTGGCCAGATCCTCGACGGCATGGGCCAGCAGATCACTGTCAGTGAGCGGGGTCGGCGTCGCCATCTCGCCTCCCTGACATCGAGGGCGACGACCGCGTCACCCGTGCGCTCGAGGATATCACCGGGCGTCGTCGCGGGCTCCGCCAGCGATCCACCCGAGCTCGACCCGGGGCTCCCGCGTCGCGCCGCGGGAGCCCCGTGCCGCGACCGGCCTACACGGCGGCGGATCGAGCGGTGCCGTCTCGTACGACGCGCGCTTCGAGATCGAGGAGGAACCGTTTGCGTTCGGGGTGACCGCCGTACTCACCGATGGATCCGTCGGCACGGACGACACGGTGCGCCGGAATCACGATCGAGATGGGCGTGCGGGCACACGCCGATCCCGCCGCGCGGTGCGCGCCTGGTGAGCCGGCGAGAATCGCCAATTCGCCGTACGAGCTCGTCTCGCCATACGGGATCTCGTCCATCGCCTCCAGTGCCCGGCGTGCGAAACCGTCGACCCCGTGCAGGTCGAGATCGAGCGTGAAACGTCGCCGCGTGCCCGCGAAGTACTCGTCCAGCTGCGCGGCCACCTCGGCGGTGGCCGCGGCATCCGGCACCACGATGCCCTGGCGGCGGGCGCTGATCGCTTCGAGGCGGCGGTCGGCCGCCGTCAGCGACACATCCAGCACGTCCAGGGCGACGAGGCCCCCATCGGCGACGACGATGAGGGCCTCGCCGATCGGTGTCGGGTGCACCGAGTATGCGGCAGTCGAGGTCATGACTCCATGATGCTCGCGACGGTCGACATCATCGTCGCGCGGTCGCGGTCTGTGGAGGCGCAGAGCCTCCGCGTCGGTTGGGGAGGAGGATCCACGGTGCCGCCCCACCTGTCACATCAGCCCCAATACCGCGAAAACCCGCCGCGCTAACCGGGAACGCCGTGATCGGGACTTTAGGGTGTCGAGTGTGTGGAGAGCAGACGATGGCGCCGTGCGAGGCGTGGACGACGCCGACCACGGTCATGCGGTGAGCCCGGCGGACCTCGACCTGTCTGAGCCGGGGGTCGTCGTGACCCACGTCGCCGCCGGTGAGCGTGCGCGCCTGCGCGAGGAGTCGGCGTGGCTCGGTGGCCGGTCCACCCTGCTGCACTACACCGACGCCGGCGATGCGGGCATCGACATCACGAAAGCCCATCCCGGCAGCCTGCCCCAGTTCATCACCGGGCGCTCCACGCTGCTGTCCAACCTCTTCCGTGACGAGGTCGCCCTGCGCACGGCCCGCCTGGCGGCCGAGCGCATCGCCGCCAAGGACGTCGAGATGCGCACGACCCGTGGCATCGACACGGTGCACCTGGCGGTCGGCATCGCCGGCTGGCGCATCGGCGGCGTCACCTACGCCGCCCCGGTGCTGCTGCGCCCGCTCGCCATCCGCCGCCACCACTCCGACTTCGATCTCAAGCTGCACGGCACCTTCACGATCAACCCCGAGCTCGTCGTCGCCGCGCGCACGCACTTCGGTCTCGTGATCGACGGGCGCGCGCTCGCCGAACTCGCCTACGACGGTGGCGTCTTCAAACCGCAGCCGGTCATCGACCACCTGCGCGCGCTCACCGCGCACGTCGACACCTTCACCGTGCAGCCGCGCCTGGTCGTGTCGACGTTCGCCGACGCGTCGTCGCCGATGAGTCGCGACGCCGAGAGCCTCGATCACCCGATCCTGAACGCCCTCGCCGGCCACGAGTCCGACCGCGAGGATCTGTCGATCGTCCGCGCGCCCGCCCCGCCCGTCAGCTCCGATGAGCGACCGCCCGCCGCCGACCGGCTCCTGCTCGATGCGGATGCCGAGCAGGAGGCCGTGCTCGC
>NZ_MKRU01000104.1:0-46185 GCF_001897985.1 Microbacterium sp. 69-7
TGGGTGGTGAACCACAAGAAGATCCAACGCCTGTGGCGTGACGAAGGGCTCCGGGTCCCGCAGCGGCGTCGACGCAAGCGCGTCGGGTCCTCGACCGTCGACGCGCCGACGGCGGACGCGCCGAACGTGGTGTGGGCGGTGGACTTCCAGTTCGACGCCGACGAGCAGGGCCGACCGATCAAGATCTGCTCGATCGTCGACGAGCACACCCGGGAGTGCATCGGTGGGCTGGTGGAGCGCTCGATTACCGCCGACCGACTCACCGCCCACCTCGAGGACCTCGTCGCCGCCCGGGGCGCCCCGGCGGTGCTCAGGTCGGACAACGGGCCGGAGTTCATCAGCGAGGCGATGGCCGACTGGGCAGGCACCCGCACCGGCCTGTCCTACATCCCACCGGGCTCGCCGTGGCGGAACGGGTACGTCGAGTCGTTCAACAGCCGGCTCCGTGACGAGTGCCTCAACATCAACAGCTTCTACTCGCTGCTGCACGCGCAGGTCGTGATCGGCGACTGGAAGGACGAGTACAACCATCACCGCCGGCACTCCTCGCTCGGCTACCTACCCCCAGTCGAGTACGCTCGGCAGTGCACCCATCAAATGGAAACCGACGACTCACAGAGCGTCCGGACCGAATGAAGGGGGCGGCCCAGGACCGCCTCGCTCAACTGCTCCTTCTCGAGGGCTTCGTGCTCGCCATCTATGTATGCGATCGAGTCCGCATCGTGTCGTGAAGGCTCGCGCTCGTCGGGGAGCCAAGTGTCGGTGATCGCAAACGCAATCCCAGGACCAACAGCCAGCTGAATCGAGATCTCATCCCGATCATCGCGGTAGCCCGAGACTGGCCAGACTGCAGAGCGCCCCGCGGCCATGAAGTCGTGCGCTGCTGTCTGAAAGGTCGAGGCCAACTGATCAGAGATGGCTATAACGATCGAGCCGTAGTGCAGGTGCTTCATGTGTGCACCATATCGGCGCACGGCGACCCGCTTGGCTCGTGGGTCGGCTCGGTAGCCTGGCTCAACAAGCAAGTGCAACCAGAATCGAGCTTCATCTTGATGAGCGACGAACTCATTCGAATCGCGCTGACCTGGCCAGTGAGCACAATCGACGGAGAGCCTTCACTGACAAGCGGCATGCTCGTCGTGCTCCGAGAACCCGGAGGCGACTTCCTCCTGAGCGTCAGTGCTGGGGATGAGAACTTTCCAGACTGCGATGAGATCCAGTTCCCGTTGTCCGCAGAACATGCGCGGCTCGTCCAACGAGCTCTCGCCGGGGAACAACTAGGCGACATCGAGGACTGACTCTGTCAGTCGTAGCTCTTGTTGCTACAGCGAGTGCCGTCGGCGTTGAAATTCTCTCTCGCAGCGGTGATGACGCGGAACCCTGGACACGTCTCGAGTTAACGGCCAGCCCTGACGCGGCATCGGTCTACCCGTCGTACCGTTCCTGCACGGTTCTCACGATTGCGCGTCGAAGCCTTGCTGAATCCGGCTACACCGCAAGTGAGAACTGATGAATAGTGCTCCCTGCAAGAAGGTACTTGCACCAGACGCCTGGGCGCTCGGCAACGCTCGCCAACGGCGCCGGCAGCTGATCGCGCTCGAGCGGACGCCCTACCCCAAAGCTGCCCGCGATCTCCTGCAGCACATCCCGTCGATCGGGGCTTGACCCCGCGCGCTCATCCGACTAGTGTTGTGCATGTCAGATACACAACTTAGGTCGACGGGGAGTTCTCGTCGACACGGCGAGCACTCTCCCGAGTGACACGCGACCGCGAGCCGGCCGGCACAGGCCCCGGCCCGCGGCCGCTCCACCCTCGCCGTCCGCGAACGGCCGGGGAACCGGCCTATATGCAGTGAGACCCGGGAGGTCACCCAATGAAGCTCACCCGCACCGCAGGCGCAGCCGCCGGCGTCGTCGGCATCGCCGCGGCCGCCGCGCTGCTGCTGTGGCCGGCCCCGCACGCCGGCGACAGCCTCTCCCCCGTCACGCTCCCCACGGCGACTTCGACAACCGCACAGTCCTCCCCAATGTCTGCCGCGGCCGAGGAGTACTCGCGGGAGGAGTTCGGCCCTCGCTGGGCCGACGTCGACCGCAACGGCTGCGACACCCGCAACGACATCCTCGGACGCGATCTCGTCGACGTCGTCCACAAGCCCGGAACCAACGACTGCGTCGTGCTCACCGGCATCCTGCACGACCCATTCACCGGGGAGACGGTCACCTTCACCCGTGTCAACGAGGGCTACCAGCCCGTGCAGATCGACCACATCTTCCCTCTCGCGGTCGCCTGGTCATCCGGCGCCGCCAGCTGGACGACCGAGCAGCGCACGCAGTTCGCGAACGATCCCGCCAACCTGCAGGCCACCACCGCCAACCAGGTGAAGGGAGACAGCACCCCGAGTGAATGGCTGCCCACCGGCGCCGCGGCCTGCACCTACGCAACCCGCTACCTCGAGGTCACCGACACCTACGCCCTCGAGATCTCCGCAGCCGACCTCAGCGCCCTCGACGAGGCGCTGACCCGCTGCCCGAGCACTCGATAACCCAGGAGACCGACATGAGCCTCACCCTCCGGCGCATCAGCGACGAGACCGGCACCAACTACACCGACCTGTTCGCTGATCTCGACCCCGACAGCTTCGACCTGCTGCCCGGCGAGCTCGGCCCCCGCGGTGTCGACGCCATGGTCCCCAACGCGCCCCACTCCCCCGGCGCCAACGCGGACGGCCCACTCGGGGCGGTCATCGTCCGGTGGATTCAGTCGCGGGTCGACACCCCTGCCGACCGATACGGCTGGCAGTACCTCGACGCCGCCGACGTCCACACCATCGCCTACCTCGACGACGCCAGCGGCGAGCTCGAGTTCATCAACATCTTCGGCCACGTCGAGCACGGCCGGCGCGGCTACCGACTGCGGACCATCGCCGACGCCCTCGGCCTGCTCATCGAGCACGACCTGCACTGAGAGGACACCACCGATGTCGACCCTCGATCTCCTCACCGACACCTTTCCGCACGGAACCCCGGACGGCTATCGTCTCGGCTGCCGCACCGCGGCGTGCCCGGCCGTCCTGCCCTGCCGTGAGGTGCACAGCCGCTACTGCGGCGACTTCACCTTCGCCAAGCTCATCGACGCCGGCGTGCCGCTGGCCGAGATCCTCGAGCGCGACGCCGCCGAGAAAGAGAGCATCCGCCACCGCGACCAGATCGCCGCCCGCAAGGCACGACGAGCAGCTGCACAGCCGAAGGCGGCGGCGCGAACGAAGACGGCGACCCGGCCTCGCGCCGCGGGAACCACGACGTCGCCCCGGCCGAAGCCGGCCGCCGCACAGCAGCCCGCTCGCACATCCCGGCCGCAGCGCCCCCACCCCGGGCACAAGTGGCTCGCCGAGGCGACCGAGGCGATCGCGCAGCTGCCGGCAGACATGCAGGCGCAGCGTCGGGAGGATCTCGCCCAGTACCGACGCGACCTCGATCGTCACGTCGCAGAGCTCGCCCAGTGGCAGGAGCGACGGGACGCGGCCCGCGCTCACCTGAAAGCCGCGGCCTCGACACTCAAGACCGCGACGATCGCCTCCGGCACCGGCCTGTCTGTTAGCGGCGCGATCGAGAACGCGCTGCACGCCGCCACCATCCAGCACCAAGCGGCGACCGACACGCTCGCGCAGGTCGACCAGCAGAAGCCTCCGGCACCGGCCAAGCCCCGCGCACCGCGGCCGCCTCGTGCGCCTCGCATCAGCAAACCCCGTCAGCTGCAGCCGCACGGCACGAACGCCTGCCGAGCTCGCGGCTGCGACCGTCCCGAGTGCATCGAAGCGGGCCGCGAGTATCACCGGATCTGGATGCAACAGCGCCGCGCCGAAAGCATCCCCCTCGAGCACCACGGCACCGCCTACGGGTATCAGCTGGGATGCAAAGACCGGGAGACCTGCCCCGCAGAGATCTCCTGCGCCGACGCCTCCCTCGCCGAAGAGCGCCGCCGGCGCCGCGAAGCCGGCATCGGCGAGCAAGCTCCTCGCGTCCTCGCCGAACCCGTCCGCGAGCACGTCCGTCAGCTGATGGCCGGCGGCATGACCGTCCTGGGCATCGCGGAGAAGGCGGGCGTGTCCAAGACCGGGGTGAAGATCCTGCTCTACGGACGCTCGGGCGCACGCAAGGGCGAACTCCCCCGCGAGATCGAAGAGACCAAGGCGCAGCGCATCCTCGCGCTGCAGCCCGCCGACGCCACCCTGGCGATCTCCGCCTGATCCCCTCGACGCCCACCCGGTAGCATCGAGGCCTGGGCACCCGTCCGTAGAGCATCCTCTGTTCGCAGTGGTGCCGCCCTCCCAGTTGTGTATCTGACAATCCGCATCTGAGTTGGCTCCGGACGGGTGCCCTTTCTCTTTGCCTGCAGACGCGGATTACTCGTCGTCGTCGTCGCCGATCGCGATAAACCGGAACTCCGGGTGCCGACGTCGCGCCGACGCCAGCAGGGCATCCATCTCCCCGGTCGCCGAGTGAGTGCGAACGGTCAGCTGCTCGCCGGAGAGCCGGTACGTCGCCAGCGCCATATCGAGCAGTCGCGTCGCTACACCCTTCCCGCGCCAAGCCTCATCGACCTCGACGTGCTCGAGGTAGAGATCCTGGTCGTCGATCCACCGCATCACGAGCGTTCCGTGCGTCACCCCGGCCCTGTCCTCCTCCCAACACGCCACCCGCGAGGGCTCTTTCCTCGCCTGCATCACCACGTACTCGTCCATGTCGCTCTCCCGTTCGATCGTGAGCACCTTCACTAAGAAATATCGGCCGCGCGGCTCCCGAACCGTGAAGCGTCCCTGTCCTCGTCGACGAGGCCCACCCACTGTGCGGCCAGACACTCACGACCCGGAGAACCACCGAGCCGGCGCGGCCGCCGCCCACTGATCCAACGCCGGCGACGAGTACCCGAAGTAACGCAGGATCAGCAGCGCGGCGTTGTAGGCGAAGAGGCACCCCAGCCTCACCTGGAAGTTGATCACCCGCGGGATCGCGGGGTAGTCGGTTGACGTGATCCCGTCTTCATCCCTCGTTGTGGACTGGAAGGCGAGCGAGATCACCGAGGGGTGCGTGTTGTCGGAGAGCACGTCGTACAGCGCTGCGGCCCCGGTCATGTGGAGCTCGAGAAAGAGACCGATCGACTTGCCCAGGGGCAGCATCGGCTCGCCGCCGATCCGCCACTCGTCAATCTGCTGCGGGTTGTCCAGAGGAGTGTCGACGTCGTCGAAGAGCTCACGGATGCGGGCGAGGAGCTCGTCGCGCTTGCCCTTGAACTGCTTCGCCCGGGGCTTGTCCCACTTGCCGGCTGTGAACCGCTGCCGCTGTATCGCCGCCAGGTGATCGAGCATTTCACGTGCGACCCTGCGGGTGCCCGCCTCCGCCTCCGGGAGCGGCTCAAGCAGCCACGCGACTCGACCGGCGTACTCGAGCTCCGATCTCACCAGCGGCCAAACACCCAGAGGAATCATCGGCTCAGCGCGCAGCAACGTCACCACGGACCGCAGCTGCAGCACGATCGCGTTGACCAGGTTGCCCGCCATCTGGCCATGGGCGTACTCGAGGTTCCGCGGCCGGTTCTCCGGGAACGCCTGCACGATCGCACGGGCGTCGAGCGCGGATGCCGAGTCCGGTGCTGCGCCGGCACCGGACTGAGCCGAATCCTCGTGCCATGCGGCGATGAGCGCCTCGCACACCTCCGCGAGCTTTATCGGGCTCAGGTCGCCGTCGTCGCTCGCCGCCGCCCGGTCGTAAGTGGTCATCTACCCAATTCCTTGTCGTCGTTGTCGCTGTAATCCGCTACAAGATGTCCAACCCCGGCCCAGTAGTTCTCAGTCGCAATAAGCCTCGAGGACCACCTCGATCAAGGCCATTTAGAGCCTCCGCTGCACTACCGCCTCGTCTATGTGCGCGGCGGAAAGGGCGGTTCTGTGGAGGACGGTGACGGCGATCGCGCCAAGGATCGCGAGTCCGAGGAGCGCGATGGCGGCGATCGGCAGGCCGATGGCGCCGAGCCATCCGGCGATCGGGTAGCTGATCAGAAAGCAGCCGTGGGACAGGGCGAACTGAGCGGTGTAGACCAGGTTGCGGTTGGCGGGGGTGGATGCGTCGGCGAGAAGCCGCGACGAGGGGGTATTGATCAGTGATGTGCTGGCTCCGAGGAGCGCCCAGGTGGCGAGCAGCGCCCACCACCCCTCCCCCGTCGATACCGCGACGACCGTCATGGCGACAGCGGCGCCCATGGCGGCGACGAGGAGCCAAGCACCGATGCTCATGGTGCGGAGCACTCCGATTCTGTCCACGATCCAGGGGACGTTCAGCGCGACGACGAGGGACCCGACACCGTACGCGCCGAGCGCGAGGGCGAGCGCGGAGTCATCGAGGCCGAACACGCCCTTGGCGTAGACGACGGAGTTGACCAGGACAATCGCGGTGCCGGCTGCGACGACGATGTTAGCGGCCATCAGGAAGCGGAGGCTGGGGGTGCGGGCGAAGACGCGCAGGCCGGTGGGCAGCCGTTCCCAGAAGGTACCGGTGATCGCCTCCGGGACGTGAGCGGGGAGGCGGGCGATGAGGACGAGGGTGGCGGAGGCTGCGAAACCGAGCGCGGTGCCGATGAACAGGTTGTTGTAGCTGATCACGGTGAGCAGGGCTGCGGCGATGACAGGGCTGAGGATCGAGTCCAGGTCGTAGGCGAGGCGGGAGAGCGCGAGCGCACGGGTGTACTGCTGGAGGTCGGGCAGCACGCTCGGGATGAGCGATTGGAACGCGGGGGTGAAGGTCGCAGACGCGGATTGCAGCACGAACACGAGCAGGTAGATCTGCCAGGTGTCCTGGACGAAGGGCAGGGTGAGCGCGATCGCGAGTCGGACCGCGTCGGCGCCGACCAGGACGGCCTTTTTGGGGAGCCGGTCCACGAGCGCTGCGACCAGGGGTGCGACGCCGACGTAGGCGACCATCTTGATCGTCAGCGCGGTGCCGAGCACCGATCCGGCGGCGTCGCCGGCGATCTGGAACGCGAGCAGTCCGAGGGCGACGGTGAGCAGCCCGGTGCCGACCAGGGCGATGACCTGGGCGAAGAACAGCGCCCGGTACGTGCCGTTGCGGAGGACGGTGATCATGACGGCCCGGGTCGGGTGGTGTCGGCTTCGGTGTGGTGGTGCGGGACGGTGCCGCCAAGGGAGTGCTCTGCTTGGAAGATCGCGTCCGTGACGAGCTGGCGGGCGTGTTCGTCGGCGAGGGCGTAGAAGACGCGGGTGCCGTCTTGCCGGGTGGTGACCATGCGGGCCAGGCGCAGCTTGGCCAGGTGCTGGGAGACGGCGGCCGGGGACTTGTCGACGATGTCGGCGATGTGGTTCACGGACAGCTCCCCCGCCCCGTCCAGCGCGAGGATGATCCGCACGCGGGTGGCGTCGGCGAGCATGGTGAAGACCTCGACGGCGAGCTCGACGTACAGGCTGTCGGGGTCGCGACCGCACGTCTTGTTATCTGCATCCATACGCAGATTATTTCATATGGAGGGCGCGGCCGGCAGCTGACGAGAATGCTCAGTCGAGATGACGCGCGCGATGCAGCAGAGCATCCATGCCGAATTCGAGGTGCGCGGCGACGTTGTCGCCGAGGAAGAGATCGCGGACGCTGGTCAGGGCGGGGAACGAATGCGAGGCGAGTTCCTGCTCGAAACGGTGGGCGCCGTCCTCAGGGGTGGTCTGCTCTTCGTGGACGAGGCCGACCACGAGGTAGTTGAGACTCCAGAAGGTGGTGACCGCGAGGTCGGGGTCGACGCCGGCATCGAGCAGCGCGGCGATCACCGCCTCCCCCAGGCGCAGGGTGTTGGTCTCGGAGACCCGCGTGCCCGAGACGAGGTGCGCGCCGTCGCGGTGGTTCAGCAGGACCTGACGGTAGCGGCGGAAGATCTCCTTGACCCGGTCGATCGGCGGGTGCGGGAGGTCGTCGAAGGAGAGCTCGCCGAGGATGGCGTCGGCCATCAGGTCGAGCAGGCGCGCCTTGCTTCCCACCTGCAGTGACACCGAGTTGAGGTGGACGTCGAGGTGTCGGGCGATCCCCCGGAGGGTGATGGCGTCCGCTCCGTCGCGATCGAGCAGGAGCAGGGCGGCGTGGATGACGTCGCGGCGGGACAGTCGGTCGGCCACAGGGTTCTCCTCGGGGTTGGTCAGTGACCAACATTGTAGTAGCTTGGTCACCGACCAAGAGTGTTGGTCACTGACCAAGTGAGGGAGCAGGACATGGGTGCGGGTCACAATCACGGTGCGCCGGCGAGCGAGGCGGGAGCGCCTGGGGATCACCGGGCACGTCTGTGGATCGCGTTTGGTCTGACGACGACGATCGTGGTCGCGCAGGCGATCGGGTCTGTCGTCACCGGCAGCCTGGCGCTGCTGACGGACACCGCCCACGCGATCACCGACGCATCCGGACTGCTGGTCGCGCTGATCGCCGCGACCTTGATGCTGCGGCCGGCCAACCCGAAGCGGACCTGGGGGTTCCGGCGGATCGAGGTGATCGCCGCGCTCGGACAGGCCGCGCTGCTGCTGGTGGTCGGCACCTACGCCGCCATCGAGGGCATCCGGCGTCTGTTCGAGCCGCCGGAGGTCGCCGCCGGCGAGATGCTCGTGTTCGGCATCGTGGGACTGGCCGCGAATGTCGTGGCGATCGTGATCTTGTCGTCGAGCCGCGGCGCGAACTTCAACATGCGTGCCGCGTTCCTGGAGGTGATCAACGATGCACTCGGCTCCCTCGGAGTGATCGTGGCCGCGATCGTGATCGCCACGACCGGCTTCCAGCAGGCCGACGCGATAGCGGGCCTCCTGATCGCCGGGCTGATCGTGCCGCGCGCGATCATCCTGATGCGTGACACCACCCGGGTGCTCATGGAGTTCACCCCCGCCGGGCTCGACTTGGACGAGGTGCGCCGGCATATCCTCGAGCTCAAGCACGTCACCGACGTACACGACCTGCACGCGTCGACGGTCGCGACGGGCCTGCCCACCCTGACCGCCCACATCGTGGTCGAGGACGAGTGCTTCACCGATGGGCATGCCGCAGAGGTGTTGCACGAGGTCCGCGAATGCGTGGCCGGGCACTTCCCGGTGTCGATCCAGCACTCGACCTTCCAGGTCGAGACCGCGCACCTCACCGAGGACGAGTCGGCCCTGGTCCGGCACCGCTGAGCGCGGCTAGCAGCTCACGGGAGCAGTGTCTCGAAGGCCCCGCCGTGCTGATGCCGGTCCCAGATGGAGCCGGCGATCTGGGCGGCGTCGATGCTGGGGAAGCTGCCGTCCGCGTTCCATTCGGCGGCGGCGTCCGCGGCGGCGCTGCCCTCGATCATCGCGGCGACGAAGGTTGCCCCGACGAACACATCGCCGGCGAGCTCATCGCGCAGGGTAGCGAGGTAGTTGCGGGCGGCGGCCATCGCCGGGGCGGGACCACTCATCCCGGCGGGTGCGCCCAGGGCGCTGGCGCCGTTGACGTAGAAGATCGCACCGTGCTCGCTACCTCGGAGGTCCGCCAGGGTGAGTTGAACGGTGGTGATCAGCGGGTAGAGGAACAGGTCCGCGAAGGTGCGGGCCTGTTCGCTGGTGAGATCTGCCGCCGGGACGAATCCGTCGTCGGAGGCCGCGGTGAAGGCGATCGCGTCGATCCGCCCGAGCCGCTCGCGCACCTGGTCGATGACCGTGCGCAGCTCGTGCGGGTTTGTGATGTCGGCGGGGAACGCGGCGATCTCGCCGCCGTTGCGGCGGATGCTGTCGGCCAGAGCGGTGAGCGGGTCGGATCGGCGGGCGACGAGGGCGACGTTCCAGCCTTCGGCGGCGTAGGTGTGTGCGAGGGCGCGGCCGGTGCCGGGTCCGGCGCCGAGGATGAGCAGGGTGGCGGTCATGGGTGTCCTTCGGGGTGGGGTGGGTCAGTCGAGGCCGCGCGGGTGCTGCAGCGGGAGGGCAGCGACAGTGGGGTGGTCGAGACCGAGAACACCGGTCTTGGCGGCACCGCCGGGTGAACCGAGCTCGGTGAAGAACTCGACGTTGACGGTGTAGTAGTCGGCCCACTCGTCGGGGAGGTCATCTTCGTAGTAGATCGCTTCGACCGGGCAGACGGGCTCGCAGGCACCGCAGTCGACGCATTCGTCGGGATGGATGTAGAGCATCCGGTCGCCCTCGTAGATGCAGTCCACCGGGCACTCGTCCAGACAGGCGCGGTCGGTGACGTCCACGCAGGGCAGTGCGATCACATAGGTCATCAGTAGGGTCTACTCGGTGACGTTGATGATCATCGTGAGCCCGCCGGCGCCGTCGGTCTCGACGTTGTTGTTGGTCGTGTGGTGGTTGATGTGGCAGTGGATGAGCCACTTGCCGGGCTCCAGCGCCTCCCAGATCACGTCGTAGCGTTGACCGGGCCCGATGTTGATGGTGTCGGCTTTGAATTGTTGGTCTTCGGCGAGGGATTCACCGTCGCGGGCGACGACGGTGAACGGGCCGCCGTGGATGTGCATCGGGTGGATGCCGACGGTGTTCGAGCCGATGAAGCGGACCCTGAGGGTCTCGCCAACTTTCATGTCGATGGTTTCGGTGGCCGGGTACGCCTTGCCGTTGATGGTGAAGTAGTTCGGCATCCCTCCTTCCATCGGCATCGCCGGATAGGTCAGGCCTTCTCGGTTGAGCCATTCCTGCAGCTGGATCGTGTAATCGTGATCTGCTGGTGGCTGCTGGGACGGGTCGGCCGGGTCGATGATGAGGGCCCCGTAGAGGCCAAGGGATTGCTGCCGGTCGGCGTGGTCGTGGGAGTGGTAGAAGAAGGTGCCCCACTGCTTGACGGTGTACTCGTAGCTGTACGTGTCACCGGGCTCGATCGGGTCCTGGGTGATGCCGGCAGGGCCGTCCATCTCGTTGGGGACGTCCAGGCCGTGCCAGTGCACAGTGGTGGTTTCGCCGAGCTTGTTGGTGACGTCGATGCGGATCCGGTCGCCTTGGGTGAAGTTCAGCCGGGGCCCGGGCACCTGCCCGTTGTACGCGTATGCGTCGACGGCAACACCAGGGAGGATCTCCCATCGGATCAGGGAGACAGTGAGCTCGTAGATCTTCACGCCATCCTCGATCCGGGAAGGCTCGAGGACCTCGTCACCACGGGTGTCCACGTCGTAGGCGCTGGTGACGTCCCGCGGATCGACCGCAGCCATGTCCTCCATCGCCTCGGCGGGAGTGTCGCGGGTCATGATCATGCCCGGCGGCATGATCAGACCTCCGACGTCTTCGGCGCTGAGGGTCATGTTGACCGCGTTGGCGGGGGCGACCATGCCCACGATCAGTGCGATCGTCGCGAACGAGGCAACGACGGTCAGCTGCGGCACAGTGACCTTGCTTGCCCCATTGGGCTGATGCTGCTCATGCTCGGATGGCTGTTGCGCATCGTCATGCCCCGCTCCGGATCCGGCGGCCATCGCCGCGTGCCCGGCGTGTTCAGGCTGCGGATCGGTGGCCGGCTCCTTGCGCTGAGTCATCAGTCCGTGCTTGATGCCCTTCTTCACCATCCACACGTTGGAGGGGTAGGCCAGCGCAAAGCCGGCGGCAACACCGACGGACATCACGGCCCAGAAGATGAGTTCAGTGGGGACCATGGCCCGCATGTCCCGCCCCATCATCAGCAGCGACATCACCGGCGCCATCCCGGCCATCATGAAGTTCATGCTGATGAATTCCGGCAGGAACGAGCGGCGCACGTTCTGCCAGTAGGTGCCTCCCATCATGTTCTTCATGAACAGGGCCTGGAAGATGAAGAGCCCGAAAGCGAATCCGGCGATGTACTCGATGATCAGATCGAGCCACATCGGCAGGCCCAGGGTAGAGACGATCACCGCGGCGGCGATGATTCCCGTCGCGTCTCCGGCCACGCAGTGAATGGTCGATCCGATGCCCTGCTTCCAGAGGGGCTTTGTGAACTCTTCGTGCTCCCCCGGCCGTGGCTCCTTGTCCGCCAGGACATATAGGAGCGCACCGATGGGTCCGAGGTAGAGGGTGACGAGGATAAAGCCCCACTTCATCACGGTGGGCTCGGGGTTGCTTCGGAACTGGTCGACGCCGACCCAAAGGGTACTGATGGCTACAAGGACGAACCAGCCGACCAGGAAGTAGTCGATGGGTTGGATCAGCATGGCGCTCCTTTTCGCCGAGCCGGTCGGTGCGAAGGAGGCTCAGACCCGTATAGCCTACCCCCGCAGGGTACCCACGATTGGTGGTGTGCCTGCTCGTGCCCCTGGCTCCTCCTGTCCGCGCTGCGTACCCGGCTGCCGCGTTCGACGCGGTGGCTGCTCCTGGTGTGCTTCGCGGCCGCGATCATCGTCGGGCTGATGGGCATGCACACCCTGGCCTCCTCCCACGCGCCGGCGATGTCGTCGACGGCGGAGATGACCGGCGCCACCGTTCCCGAGGGTCATCACGGCGCAGCCACTGCCCCGGTGGACGACGCGGGGCACGGGTGTGTGACGTGCAGCCCGGAGGGCGGTCACGACGCGCTGATGGTGATGTGCGTGCTGGCGCTGCTGGCGACGGTGCTGCTCCTCCTGCTCCCTCGGCTGATCCGCGGGACACCGCAGGAACGGGCCACATGGTGGCCGGTGATGTTCGTAGCGCGGCCGGCTCCGAGCCGCCCGCCTTCACTGCGGGAGTTGTCGATCAGTCGGACGTGAACGCGCCGGACCCCGCCGTCCGGTGGGGTTTGTTGCCGTGCCCGTTCGCGGGCGTTCACGTACACCCAAGAGAAGGACTGATTGATGATGATGAAGAAGAAGCTCCGCACCGCAGCACTCGTCGCCGTTCCGCTGGCGACGGCCCTGTTCCTCGCTGGGTGCGCCGGCAGCGGCGACTCGATGCCGGGCATGGATCACGGCGGCGGGTCCTCGTCGGCGCCATCGGAGTCCGCAGAGGCGGACTTCAACATGGCCGATTCGATGTTCGCGATGATGATGATCCCCCACCACCAGCAGGCGGTGGAGATGAGCGACATGATCCTCGCCAAGAGCGACGTCGACCAGCAGGTGCTGGATCTGGCGCAGCAGATCAAGGATGCGCAGCAGCCGGAGATCGACACGATGCAGGGCTGGCTCGATGACTGGGGCATGTCCGCCGACGATATGGACATGGGCGACATGGACCACGGCGGCGGGATGATGTCCGAGGAGGACATGGCGCAGCTGGAGGCCGCGACCGGCGCCGACGCTGCCCGGATGTTCCTCGAGCAGATGATCGAGCACCACAAGGGCGCGATCGAGATGGCCGAGACCGAGCTGGCCGACGGGAAGAACCCGGACGCGAAGGAACTGGCCCAGGCGGTGGTGGACACGCAGTCCGCGGAGATCACCACCATGGAAGATCTGCTCGCTCAGCTCTGAGGCACCCCGGTGGGGCGTCACCGATGGTGGCGCCCCACCCTGATCGTGGAGGGTGCATATGCGCGTCCGTTTCAAGGCGGCGGCCGTGATCGCCGCCGTCATGTCCGTGCCTGTCGTGTTGGCGGGGTGCGCGAGCACGCCCGCGTCGACAGGGGAAGAACACACCGCGTTGTCCACGCATGTGCACGCGGTGGTCGTGGACCCGGAGACGGGGCAGCTGCTGCTGGGCACCCACGAGGGCATCTACGAGGTGTCCGAATCGGGTGAGCTCGGCGGCCGGGTCAGTACCGCCGACTTCGACGCGATGGGGTTGACGGCGACGTCGCAGGGCCTGATCGCGTCCGGGCACCCGGGCCCGCAGACCCCCGAAGAGTGGGGAGCACCGAATCTGGGAGTGATCCGCAGTGTCGACGGCGGCGCGAACTGGGAACCCGTCGCGTTCACCGGGGAGAAAGACTTCCATGCGCTCACCGCGGGCGCCGATGACACCGTGTACGGGTTGGCGACCGACGACACCGACCTGTTGCGCAGCGTCGATGCCGGCGCCACCTGGACTCCGACGGGCGCGCAGGTGCCGGCGGTGAGTTTGACCGCGGATGCCAGCGGCCGGGTGGTCGCGGCGACCGCGGACGGGGTGACCGTGAGCACGGACCGGGGGGCGTCGTTCTCGGCGTGGCCGGATGCGCCGCTGCTGTACACGCTGGGAGCGTCCCCGGATCGGAAGCGGCTGGTCGGGGTCGGCACCGATGACCGGATCTGGGTGCTCGGGTCCGGGGAGGACCAGTGGCGGGAGGCCGGCACGGTGCACGAGCAGGCGCAGGCGGTGGGGATCGACGCGGACGGCCGGGTCGTCGTGGTCGACGCCAGCGGCATCACCGTGCTGCCCCAGTAGCGGGGGCCGCACGGCGGCTGCGGTGACGGGTGGAGGTGCCTACGGGAGTCGAACCCGTCTGGGCGGCTTTGCAGGCCGCTGCCTCGCCGCTCGGCCAAGGCACCAGGTTCCGCCCCGACGTGGGGCGGGGGGATGCCGGACGGGTCGTCCGTCTGGTCCGGGTTAGGACCGGACCAGACGGGCGATCGCGTCGCTGGCTTCCTTGATCTTTTGCTCGGCCTGGTCGCCGTCCATCCGTGCTGCGTCGATCACACAGTGCTTGAGGTGATCGTCGAGCAGCCCGATCGCGACGGCCTGCAGGGCGCTGGTGAGAGCGCTGATCTGGGTGAGGATGTCGATGCAGTACTTCTCGTCATCGACCATCTTCGAGATCCCGCGCGCCTGACCCTCGATGCGCTTGAGCCGGTTCAGGTACTTGTCTTTGTCGGTGATGTACCCGTGAGTGGTGTGCGTCGTGTCGACGGTGGGTGTGGACATGGCCGGTTCCTTCGGTCAGCGGTCGAGGACCGCGCGGGTGCTCGCTTCGGGTGTGAGGTCGATTCGGCGCAGCAGCTGCGCGTTCAGGGCGACCACGACGGTGGACAGCGACATCAGGATCGCACCGACCGACATGGGAAGCACGAACCCGATCGGGGCCAGCACGCCGGCGGCGAGCGGCACGGAGATCAGGTTGTAGCCTGCAGCCCACCACAGATTCTGCTTCATCTTCCCGTACGCCGCGCGGGAGAGCTGGATCACCGACAGCACCGACCGGGGGTCGGAGCTGGCGAGGATTACCCCGGCGGAGGCGATGGCGACGTCCGTGCCGGCGCCGATGGCGATGCCGACGTCGGCCTGCGCGAGGGCGGGGGCGTCGTTGACGCCGTCTCCGACCATGGCGACCTTGCGGCCTTCCTTCTGCAGCTCGGCGACCTTGCTGGACTTGTCCTCGGGGCGCACGTGCGCGAACACCCGGTCGATGCCCAGCTCGCTGCCGACGGCGTTCGCGACGGCTTCGGCGTCGCCGGTGATCATGACCACCTGCACGCCGAGCTTGTGCAGCGCCTCGACGGCTTCGCGGGACTCGGGACGGATCTCGTCGGCGAGCTTGAGCCCACCGATGACTTTCCCGTCACGGGTGACGTGCAGGATGATTGCGCCCTCACCACGCCAGCTGTCAGCCTGGTCGACCTCACGGGCGCCGACCTCCTCGAGCAGGCGGGGGCCGCCGACGCGGATCTCCGCACCGTCGACGGTGGCGGTGACGCCCACCGCCGGTGAGGAGCTGAACCCGGTCGCCTTGGGCAGGGTGAGGTTCTTCTCCTGCGCGGCACGGACGATGGCCTTGGCGAGCGGGTGCTCACTGTCGGCCTCGGCCGCCGCGGCGATCGCAAGCACCTGGTCAGCGTCCAGGTCACCGATCGGCTCCACCGCCGAGACGGTGGGCTCACCCTTGGTGAGGGTGCCGGTCTTATCGAACAGGACGGTGTCGACGGTGCGCATGCTCTCCAGCGCGAGCCGGTCCTTGACCAGCACCCCGCCGCGGGCGGCGCGCTCGGTGGCGATGGAGACCACCAGCGGGATCGCCAGGCCCAGCGCGTGGGGGCAGGCGATGACCAGGACGGTGATGGTGCGGATCACGGCTTCGTCGGGGTTGCCGACGAGGGTCCACACCACCGCGGTGATGGCGGCGGCGATCAGTGCGAACCAGAACAGCAGGGCCGCGGCACGGTCCGCGATCCGCTGCGCACGGGAGGAGGAGTTCTGCGCCTCGGTGACCAGCCGCTGGATGCCGGCGAGGGTGGTCTCGTCGCCGGTGGCGGTGACCTCCACGCGCAGCCCGGAGTCGGTGGCGACGGTGCCGGCGGTGACCGGGTCGCCGGTGCCGCGGGCGACCGGGCGGGATTCGCCGGTGACCATGGACTCGTCCATGTCGGCGCGGCCGTCGACGATCTTCCCGTCGGCGGGGACGCTGCCGCCGGGGCGGACCACGACGACATCCCCGACGGCCAGGTCGGCGGGTGAGACCTTGACGATCTGGTCTCCTTCGACTCGCTCGGCCTCATCGGGCAGCAGCGCGGCCAGGGTGTCGAGGGCGGAGCTGGTCTGGGCGAGGGAGCGCATCTCGATCCAGTGACCGAGCAGCATGATCACGATCAGCAGCGCCAGCTCCCACCAGAACTCGAGCTCGTGGTGCAGCAGCCCCAGCGTGGCGCCCCAGGACGCGAAGAACGCGACCGTGATCGCCAGGCCGATCAGCAGCATCATCCCGGGCTTGCGCGAGCGCAGCTCGCTGACCGCGCCGGTCAGGAACGGCCACCCGCCCCACACGTACATGACGGTGCCGAGCACCGGGGCGATGAACCGGGCCCAGCCGGGGACCTCGTAGCCGAGGATCATCGCGAACATCGGGGAGAACGCCACCACGGGGACGGCGATGATCAGGTTGATCCAGAACAGCCGCCGGAACTGGCCGACGTGGTCGCCGTGCCCGGCGTGCCCGCCATGGCCTCCGCCGTGGCCGGAGTGGTCCATCTGGCCGCCGGCGTGCTGGCCGTGGCTGGGCTGCACGTCGTGCCCGGTGTGGGTGTCGTGCTGCGTGGGCGGCTCCGGGGTGTGGTCGCCGTGCTCGCCGGTGGCGGTGGCGGCCTTGCCGGTGGGGTGGTTGGTGTGGTGTGCGTGCGGGTCGGTCATCAGTTCACTTCCCTGTGCCTAGCGGTTATTTCGAGTCTGCCGTGCCGGTCCCGGTGGAGGCGAGGGCCTCCGCGTCGGGGCCGGTCGGGGTGTGCAGCTTGGGCATCCAGCCGAAGACGGCGGGGGCGGCGTCCAAGCCGAGGACACCGACGGGGACCGGGCCGTGCTGGCGGATGACCACCAGCGGCTCGGAGCTGTCGATGCGGGTGTCGGTGCGGGTGTCGGTCAGTCCGGCGCCGGCGATCATCGCGCCGTGGACTGTGGCGGTGAACGGGGCGCGAGGCTGGTAGCTGCCGGGCTGCTCCCCCGCGCCGAGATCGGCGAGCAGGGTGCGGGCGGCGTGCTCGCCCTGCGCGGCCGCGTCGGACCAGTGATCGATCCGCCACGCCCCGAGGGCGGGGTCATCGTGCACGGCGACGCCGCCGGCGGCGTAGACGTGCGCGGCCGCGGTGCGCAGGCTCTCGTCGACCGGCACGGGTCCGTCCCACGGGGATGGTGCGGTGGGGGTGGTGCCGTGGGCGATGAGGAGGAGGTCGGCGGGCAGGGCGGTGCCGTCGTCGAGGGTCAGCTCGAGCCGGTCACCGCTCTCCTGTACCCCGGTGAGAGTGCGGCCGAACGCGGTGTCCAGATTCGCGTGGTGGGCGTCGTTGAGGCGTTCCGCGAGCTCGGCGCCGAATACCCGGACGCCCGGGGTGGTGTCGCGGGTGAGGAGGGTGACCTGGTGGCCGCGTTCGCGCAGCAGTGTCGCGGTCTCCGCGGCGACCAGCCCGGCCCCGGAGATCACGACCTGTGCGGGCCGCCCGAGCCCGGCGATCAGGTCGCGGACGGTGATCGCGTCTTCCAGGGAATGCAGCGTGGTGATCCGAGCTGTTCCCGTGGTGGCACCGGGGATGGTGTCCTCCAGGAGCCGCGGGGTGCTGCCGGTGGCGAGGATGAGGGCGTCGTAGTGCTCGACGCGGCCGGACGCGAACCGGACGGTCTTGTTCTCCGGGTCCACGTCCACCGCTGTGTCCGCCTCGGCGGCGACACCGGGGATGGCGGCTTGCTCGGGGGTGAGCAGCCCCACGGCGACGCCCTTGTTGACCAGGGTGCGGTTGTAGGGGGTTTCGCCGGTGCGCCCGATCAGGGTGACGGTCACCGTGTCCGTGCCCGCGAGGACGCGGGCGGCGGCTGTGCCGGCGGCGCCGGCACCCAGGATGAGGATCTTCTGGGGTGACATGTCGTTCCTTGAGAGGGTCTGTGGGGCCCGGATGTTCCGGGCCCCCGAGGGTGGTGTCAGGCGGCCTTGACGTACTTTTCGGGGTCGGCGTCGAAGAGCGGACCGCACGCGGCGCAGCAGAACCAGTACCGCTCGCCTTCGTAGTCCCGGTACAGGCCCTGGGCCTCGGCGACGCTCTTGCTGACGGTGCTGCCGGGCATCACGGGACAGACGACGACGTCGTTCGCGTCGGCGGGGGCCTCGTGGTGGTGGTCGTGGTCGTGGCTCATGGCGGGTGTTCTTTCTGTCGGTTGTCGACGGCCGAGCGGCCGTCGGTCCGGCACGGTGTGCGCCTGGGACTCCCCTAGCGTATACCCCGTATGGGTATCACAACAGGCGGGTGCCGCCTGCTATTCCCGTCCGGGTCGACCTCATTGGCGGTAGGCGAGGACGGTCATCATGCCGGCCTCGCCGTGGTAGATGTTGTGGCAGTGGGCCATCCACCGTCCGGGGTTGTCGGCGTCGAACTCCAGCTCGAGCGTTTGCTTGGGGAGCACGATGGAGGTGTCTTTGCGGGGGCCGCCGCCGGTGTGCTGGTAGGTGTGCCCGTGCAGGTGGAACGGGTGCCACATGTCGGTGTCGTTGGTGACGGTCAGCCGCACGCGTTCGCCCGCGGTGAGCGGGTGTGCGTCGCGGAGTGGGTCGTGCATGTCGAACTGGCGGCCGTTGAAGCCCCAGTCGTAGTCGGCCATGCTGCCGGTGAGGGTCAGCGCGATGGTGCGGTCGGCGTCACGCCGGTCGAGGGTGACCGCGGCGGTCGCGGCCAGCCGCTCGGCGGTCGCGACCTGGGCGCCCTCCCCCAGCTCGGTGATCTGCACGTCCGCGGCCGGCGCCTGCCCGCCGCCGGTGCGGACGAGCGCGAAGCCGCGTTCGCGTTTGCCTTCGGCTTCGGCGATGAGCGGGAACACTCCGTCGCCGAGGGTGACGAGCACGTCGTAGCGTTCACCCATCCCCAGCAGGACGCTGTCGACCTCGACCGGGTCGACGGGGTACCCGTCGGTGTGGGTGACGGTGAGCCTGTGTCCGCCGAGCGCGACCCGGAATGCGGTGTCTCCACCGGCGTTGATCAGGCGGATCCGGACCCGGGATCCGGGGGTGCCGGTGAACTGGGCGGGGTCGGCGGCGGGTTTGCCGTTGATCAGGTAGTGCGGGTAGTAGACGTCGCCGGCGTCACCGCCGAGCAGGTCGGAGGTCGCGCCCATCAGCATGTTGCCCATCCGCATGAACATGTCACCGTGGCCGCCCATCTCCCCCATCCCCTGCCGCAGCTGCTCGAGCACCTCGTCGGGGGTGGCGGTGACGCCGTCGAGCCAGTCGTCGAGGATGATGACCCATTCGTCGTCGTAGCGGAGCGGTTCGTTGGGGTCCTCGACGATGAGCGCGCCGTACAGTCCGGTGTCCAGCTGGGCGCCGACGTGCGGGTGGAACCAGTGGGTGCCCGGATCGGGGGCGGTGAACTCGTACCGGAAGGAGTCGCCGGCGGCGATGGGCTGCTGGGTGAGCGGGGGGACACCGTCCATGTCGTTGCGCAGCGCGAGCCCGTGCCAGTGCACGGAAGTGTCGAAGGGGAGATCGTTGCGCAGCGTCGCCTGCAGGGTGTCCCCGGCACGTACCCGCAGGACCGGTCCGGGCACCGACCCGTAGGAGAACGTCGCCGCGGCGGTGCCGGCGAGGTCGATGGTGGTGGCCGCGGCGGTGAGCGCCGCGGTGGTGACCCGTCCGGTGCCGCGCCGGTCCCGTTCGGCGCGGTCCACGGCGGCACCGGTGGGGGTCACCCATGCCGGGGTCGGGGTGCAGGCGGCGAGGGCCACGGCGGCGACGGCGCCGGTGCTGAGGGAGAGGAACCCGCGGCGGGTGAGCTGGCGGCGGGGACGAGGAGCGGGGGTGGTCATCGGCGCGTGGTCTCTTTCTGGTGGGCGGCCGCCGCGCGGCGGGCGGGCTGGTCGGTCAGGAGCAGGCGGGTGAGGATGGCGGTGATGCTCAGCGCCACAACAGCCCCACCAAGCAGGGTCGCCGCGCCCGGCAGGGTGAGCACGGGCACGAGGAGCCCGGCGAACACGGTGGGTAGCGACATGGCCAGGTAGGAGATCGTGTAGATCACGGCCATAACGGTGGCGCGCTGGCCGGGGTCGACGTGTGGGAGCAGGGTGCGCATGGCCCCCATGAACGCGGTCCCGAATCCGGCGCCGACGATGGCGACGCTGGCGAGGTATCCGGTGAGGCTGTGCCCGTGCAGGGTGAGCAGGCTGAACAGGGTGCCCAATCCGAGGCTGACGCTGCCGAACAGGGTGATGCGTCGCGGGCTGGAGCGGTGCAGCAGCACCGCGGCTGCGACACCGGCGGTAGCGAGGATCACGATGGACGCCGCTTCCTGAGTGCGGGTGTCGGCGGTGAACTGGGTGGCGACGATCCCGGTGCCCAGGGCCAGGAACATGCCGTTGGTGACCCACCCGGAGATGACCGCCGGGACGACGGACAGGATCACTCGCCGGGTGCGCGGCGGCAGCGGAACACGACGCGCACGGCCCCGGTCGTGGCGGGCGGGGGCGGCGTCGGGGATGCTCCACGCGGTCGCGGCGAGCACGACGAACGCGGCGGCGAGCACGAGGAAGATGGTGCCCGCGTCGATGCCGTCCAGGTCCAGCAGCACCGCGGCGGTGAGCGCGCCGAGTGCGAGCCCGGCCATGGGGGCGGCGGTGTTGGCCAGCGCGGCGGCTCCCGGCCGGCGGGGTGGTTCGAAGTCGACCATCATCGCGTTTAGCGCCGGGACGAGCAGCCCCGCGGCGAGGCCTTGGAGGGCCCGGGCGGTGAGCAGGGCGGGCAGCGAGTCGGCGGCCCAGAACAGCAGCAGGCTGACGGTGAGCAGCACCGCCCCGACGCTGAGGACGCGGCGTCGTCCGATCCGGTCGGAGAGGGAGCCGAGGGTGAGCAGGGCGATCAGCAGCGGGAGGGCATAAATCGCGAAGATCAGGGTGGTCGCGACCGGTGCCAGCTGCAGCCGCTGGGTGAGCTGCGGGTAGAACGGTGAGGGGGCGGAGGCTGCGGCCATCAGCAGCATGAATCGCCCCGGGTTTAGTGGAGGGCGAGTTCTCCCAGCGCCGGGCGGCTCTGGGAGTTGATCTCACGGTAGTACTCGTTCTCCTTCTCGACCGGCGTGAGGTATCCGATCGAGGAGTGCAGCCGGTTCTCGTTGAACCAGTGCACCCAGGAGAGCGTGGCGAGCTCGAGCTCATCAGCGGTGCGGAATGGGCCGTCGACCTTCACGCACTCGGTTTTGTAGAGGCCCACGACCGTCTCAGCCAGGGCGTTGTCATACGAATCGCCGACGGTTCCGATCGACGCGATCGCGCCGACGTCCGCGAGCCGCTCGGAGTACCGCAACGCGGTGTACTGGGACCCGGCGTCGGAGTGCTGGATGACGCCGGTGACGTCCTCGCCGGCGCGGTCCCGCACCCACAGCGCCATCTCGAGCGCGTCCAGCGGCAGGTCGGTGGGCATCTTCGACATCGTGCGCCACCCGACGATCCGGCGGGAGAACACATCGGTGACGAACGCCGTGAACGCCATGCCCGACCACGTCGGGACGTAGGTGAAGTCGACGACCCAGAGCTCGTTGGGCCGGTCCGCGCGGAAGCAGCGTTGCACGTGGTCCGGCGGCCGAGTGGCGGCATCGTCAGGTCGGGTGGTGACGAACTGCTTGCCCCGCCGGATGCCGCGCAAGCCCTGCTGGCGCATGAGCCGCTCGACGGTGCAGCGGGCCACGAGGATCCCCTCTCGCCGCAGCAGATGCCAGACCTTGCGGACGCCGCTGATCCCGCGGCCGAGTTTCCGGTCCCAGAACACCCGCTCGATCTGCACGATCAGCTCGGCATCCCGAACGGCTCGCGCTGAGACGGGGCGGGTCTTGAACGCGTAGTAACCGGACGGAGCGATCTGGACCCCATGCTCGGTGAGCACGCGGCAGATCGGCTCGACCCCGAACCGGTCACGATGATCGTCGATGAACTGAACTACCACGGCAGTCGCGGGTCGAGCTCCCGCGCGAAGAACGACGACGCCGCCAACAAGATCTCGTTGGCGCGCTTCAGCTCCCGGTTCTCGGCCTCGAGCTGCTTGATCCGCGCCGCGTCGCTCGTCGTCGTTCCCGGCCGCTCGCCCGCGTCGATCGCGGCCTGCTTGCACCAGCCCCGCAACGTATCGGCATTGACCCCGACACGCTGCCCGATCCGGACCACCGCCTGATTCAGCGACAGCTCCGGATCCTCCTTCCTGGCCTCGGCAACAAGCCGCATCGCACGCTCACGAAGCTCCGGCGGATACTTCCTCGGTGCTGGCATAGTCATCATCCTCTCGGGGAATCAGACCCTCCACGAGACCCGGGGCGATTCAGCACGGTGCCAGTGATGGCCAGACAGAAGCCGCCGCGGGCGCGGGTCGCGAGTGCTGCGGCGGTCATAGGAGTCCTCCTGGGCGAGCGGCGACGGGGCGCGGCTGGCATGTCTGTGTGCGGTGTCCGCTGCGCTGCGAAGAGGGGTGGGGGTTAGGGCTGGATCAGCCGGGCGATGGCCGCGGAGGTGGCGGCGAGGGAGGTCTCGTCGGTGAGGGTCCCGGTGGTGTTTGCGTGGCGGAGGTGGTCGTCGAGGAGGCTGAGTGCTACGCCTTCCAGTGCGCGTTTGCTGGCGGAGATCTGGGTGAGGGTGTCGATGCAGGGGCGTTCCTGCTCGATCATGCGGGTGATTCCGCGGAGCTGTCCCTCGAGGCGGCGGAGCCGGTTGCGGTAGGTGCGCGGGTCGGTGATGTAGCCGTCCGCGGCGGGTGTGGGGATGGTCATGGTCGGGTGTCCGTGTCCCGGGCCCACACGGTGGGTGTGGGCCCGGGAGTGAGGATCAGGCCATGGCGGCGGCGTGCTTGGCCGGGTCCGCGTCGAACGCGGGACCGCAGCCGGCGCAGCAGAAGTAGTACCGCTCGCCCTCGTAGTCGCGGAACAGGCCGGCGGCCTCGGCGGTGGCCTTGTTGACGGGGGTGCCGGTCATGACCGGGCAGGTCGTCATGTCAGCGCCGGTGGTGCCGTCGAGGAGGTTCTCGCGTCCGCCGGGGGCGGGGGCGCTGGTGCTGCAACAGCTGGACATGGGTGGTGTTCCTTCCGATGTGGGTGATGGGTGCGCTGGCGGGTGGGCCCGGTCAGCGCGCGATGCTCTTGAATCCGCGCAGACGCAGGCTGTTGCCGACGACGAACACGCTGGACAGGGCCATGGCGGCCCCGGCGAGCATCGGGTTGAGGAGGCCGAGAGCGGCGACTGGGATCGCAGCCGTGTTGTAGGCGAAGGCCCAGAACAGGTTGGTCTTGATCGTGCCCAGGGTCTTGCGGGACAGGCGGATCGCGTCGGCTGCGCTGCGCAGGTCGCCGCGGACCAGGGTGATGTCGGATGCTTCGATCGCGACGTCGGTGCCGGTGCCCATCGCAAGTCCCAGGTCGGCCTGCGCGAGCGCGGGGGCGTCGTTGACGCCGTCTCCGACCATCGCGACGACCTTGCCCTCGCCCTGCAGGCGGGTGACGACGTCGACCTTGTCTTTGGGCATGACCTCGGCGATGACCTGGTCGATGCCGACCTCGGCGGCGATCTGGCGGGCGACCGCCTCGTTGTCGCCGGTGAGCAGCACCGGGGTCAGGCCCAGCGCCTTGAGCTGGGCGATGGCTTCCTTGCTTGTCGGCTTGACGGTGTCGGCGACGACGAGGATGCCGCGGGCGGCACCGTCCCATCCGACGGCGACGACGGTCTTGCCCTCGCTCTCGGCCTGTGCCTTCGCGGCGGCGACCTCGGCGCTCAGGCGCAGCGACCACTCGGCCAGCAGTGACTCCCGGCCCACGAGCAGCGCGTGCCCGTCGACGACGCCCTGGACGCCCTTGCCTTCGAGGTTGGTGAACCCTTCCACGGCCGGCAGGGTGCTGCCGGTTTCCTGGGTGGCGCCCTTGGCGATCGCCTGCGCGATGGGGTGCTCGGAGGCGTCCTCCAGCGCACCGGCGAGGCGGAGCAGCTCGTCCCGGTCCACGCCGGGCTCGGTGACCACGTCGACCAGGGTCATTTTGCCGGTGGTGACGGTGCCGGTCTTGTCCAGCACCACGGTGTCGACCTTGCGGGTGGACTCCAGCACCTCCGGGCCCTTGATCAGGATGCCCATCTGCGCGCCGCGGCCGGTGCCGACCAGCAGCGCGGTCGGGGTTGCAAGGCCCAGGGCGCAAGGGCAGGCGATCACGAGGACGGCCACGGCGGCGGTGAATGCGGCGGAGATCGGGAAGCCCGCCCCCCACCAGGCGCCGAGCGCGATGACCGCGATGAGGATCGCGATCGGTACGAACACGCCGGAGATCTTGTCGGCCAGGCGCTGCACCTCGGCCTTGCCGGTCTGGGCGTCCTCGACGAGCTTGGCCATCTGGGCCAGCTGCGTGTCGGAGCCGACCCGGGTGGCGCGGATGACCAGGCGTCCGCCCGCGTTCACGGTGGCGCCGGTGACCGGGTCACCCTCGCCGACCTCGACCGGGACGGATTCGCCGGTGAGCATGGACGCGTCGACGGCGGAGGTGCCGGAGACGACGACCCCGTCGGTGGCGATCTTCTCGCCCGGGCGGACGACGAATTCGTCCCCGACCTGCAGCTCGTCGACGGAGATCTTCGTCTCCACGCCGCCCCGCAGGACCGCGACCTCCTTCGCGCCGAGCTCGAGCAGCGCGCGCAGCGCGGCCCCGGCCTGCCGCTTGGACCGCTTCTCGAAGTAGCGGCCGGCGAGGATGAACATCGTCACTCCGGCGGCGACCTCGAGGTAGATGTTCGCCGCACCGTCGGAGGGGGCGAGGGTCAGCTCGAACGGGTGCGTCATGCCGGGGACGCCGGCGGTGCCGAAGAACAGGGCGTACAGCGACCACAGGAACGCGGCGGTGGTGCCCATCGAGATGAGCGTGTCCATCGTCGCCGCGCCGTGGCGGAGGTTCGCCCAGGCGGCCTTGTGGAACGGGAACGCCGCCCACACGATCACCGGCGCGGCCAGCGCGAGGGACGCCCACTGCCAGTAGGTGAACTGCAGCGCGGGGACCATCGCCATAGCGATGACCGGGACGCTGAGGATGATCGAGACGATCAGCCGGTTGCGCAGGCTGGTCAGCTCCGGGTCGGCGTCGTCCGCGTCCCCGCCCTGGGTGGTGTCGTTCTTGGTCTTCTTCGGGGCCGGGAGTGCGGCGCTGTAGCCGGTCTTCTCGACCTCGGCGATCAGCAAGGCCGGGTCGTACCCGGCGGGCACGGTGACCTTCGCCTTCTCGGTGGCGTAGTTCACCGTCGCGGCGACGCCGTCGAGCTTGTTCAGCTTCTTCTCGATCCGCATCGCGCAGGAGGCGCAGGTCATCCCGCCGATCTGGAGTTCGACTGCGGAGTCCGCGGTCGAGCCTGCGGGGGCTGTGGTGCTCATGGTGTTCCTTCTTCTCTCAGATCACCGCGGGGCGGTCAGTGACCGTCGCCCGTGTCGCTGTGTGTGTCGTCCGTGTCCGTGCCGCCGGTGCCGTGACCGGCGTCGACGACGAACTCGGCGGTGTGGACCTTCCCGTCGACCTGGAAGTCGAGGTAGAGCAGGTACCGGCCGGCGGTGGGGGCCTCGGCTGCGAACCGGATGTCGGGTCCGGCGGTGTCGCCGTCGCGTGGTTCGTCGCCTTCGGCGTGCACGTGCAGGTAGGCCAGGTCGCCGTCGCGCAGCGCGACCAGGTGCCCGAAGGCGCCCAAGTACGGCTGCAGCGTGGTGACCGGCTGCCCGTCGCGGGCGACCGACAGGGTCAGCTCGGAGCTCTCCCCCGCGGTCAGGTCACCGTCGAGGGTGACCGTGTACCCGTCGACCTCGCTGGCCGTGGAGGTGGCGGTCGCCGGGTCCGGGGTGAACTCCCCCGCGACGTCGACCGTGCGGGTCAGGGTGACCTTGTCGGGGCCGTCGGTCACGTCCGGCACGAAGTCCGCGTAGATCCGGTAAGTACCGGCCTCGGCCCACTCCCACGATGCCGACCAGGTGCCGGTGCCCTCATCAAACGTGGGGTGCACGTGCCGGAACTGGGTTCCGTCGGTGCGCACCACGATCAGATGCAGGTCCTTCTCGTGCGAGGTCTCGTAGGCGGTCAGCGGCGTCCCGTCGGCGTCCAGGATCTGGAAGCTGAACTCGCCGGCCTGTCCCGTGCCGGTCGGCGCGGTGATCGGGCTGAGTTCGTACCCATAGCCGGAGAGGGAGACACCGGGGATGGTCGCGGTCTCGGTGGTGTCGGTGTCGGTCATGCCGGCGTGGTCGGCCATCGAGCCGTCGCTGGCGGCGGCCGTCCAGTTGGCGACGGCGCTGTCCGGGACGACCGCTGCCGCGATGCCGAACGCTGCGCCGAAGGCCACGACGACGCCGGCGCCATACAGGCTGAGTCGTCCCGCAGCGTTCATCAGGCGCGCACCGCCGAGTAGCCAGCCTCGTCGACAGCGGCCAGCACGGCGGCGTCATCGAGGTCGCTGGTGGACGAGACGACGAGCTTGCCGCTCTGGGCGCTCACCTGGATCTCGTCGACCCCGGGGATCTGGGAGACCTCTTCGCGGATGGACATCTCGCAGTGTCCGCACGTCATGCCGGTGACCTGGTACTCGCTGGTGGCCATGATGGGTTTCCTTCCGTCTGGGTGGTGCTCCTGAGTGGGGCTCTCCCCACCGTAACACCCCTACCCCCCTAGGGTATTCCAATTCACCGTGACGGACCCTGTTGCGCCATGCCTAACTTGCTCTCCCCCTTGACGACTGGACCGCTTCCAAATATTGTTATGTAGGTCAGATACACAACTTTACTAGGAGGTAGTTGCCATGCGCGAGCTCCCCGTCCCCCAGGACGTCGTTGACCTGTTGGTCACAGCGATCCTGATCAGCAGCACCGACATCACGCAGTCTCCCGCCCGGGTGCCGATCGTCGCCTCGGGCCGCTCCCCCGCCGCAGTTCTCGCCGACGCCGACCGTCTCGGTCAGCAGCTGTGGGACGAGAACTACGCCAGCGTCAGCTTCGCCAACCGCTGCAGCGTTCCAGCGCCCCGCTACGAGTGGCGTCCCGTCGCGGAGTTCCTGGGCGACCGCATCGACACCGAGCAGATCCTGCAGATCGAGCGGTGCCGGCTGTACATGGAGGAGGTCTCCTGCCATCACGCCGGGTGGGACGACTCCGAAGCGAACCGGCAGCTGAGCCGCCTCGAGCAGAGCATCGAGGCTCGCCTGTACTTCCATCCCCGCGAGGCATCCACGCAGGAGCCCGGCGTCGTGGAGTACGTCGGACTCAGCCGCGCCGTCGACGAGTGGACGCGCGAGATCGGATTCCGATCCTCGCTGACCGTGGCCGCGGCCGCGAAGGCCCTGGACGTGGGTGACCGATGAGCCTCGCGACTCCGCGCAAGCACGCGGACATCCCCGACGAGATCCTCACCCGGCTGCGCCGGATGATCATCGGTCTGCTCACGATCGGCCTCGCGGTCGGCGCCGGCTGGCTCGGCATCCTCCTCGCGCCGCACATGGGCAAGATCCTGCTGACCGCGGCCGCGATCGTGCTGCTGTGGGCGCTCGTGATCAGCGTGATCGACTTCTTCCGCAGCAGCTGAGGCCACCATGTCGGCCTACAAGGTCACCTGGACCCAGCAGGCGATCGCCACCGCAACCGTCGACGTCGAACTCGACGAGCTCGCACGGTGGGCGATCTCCGCCGGCGTCGTGCGCGCAGGCCCCGACCCACGACCCGCGGATGCGGAAGCGCTGCGGCGATCGCTCGAGCGCAACACCCATCTGCGCGACGCGCTGCTTCGGCTCTACGCCACCCGGCAGCAGACCTGACACGACTGAGGGGCGCCCCATCCGGGACGCCCCTCAGTCACTTGCTCGCTCACACCAGGCGTGCGGCGAGCTCGTCGATCTTGTCCGGCCGGAACCCGGACCAGTGATCCTGATCCGTGATCACAACCGGCGCCTGCAGGTAGCCGAGCGACTTCACCTGCTCGAGCGCGGCGGGATCTTCCGACAGATCGAGAACGTCGTAATCGATCCCCTTGGAATCCAGCGCGCGATAGGTCGCCGTGCACTGGACGCACGACGGCTTCGTGTACACCGTGACAGCCATGTGACTCATCCTCCTCTCTTGGTCTCGTAGTTTGTGGATCGGGTCAGACACGCTCGCGGGCGCGGCGGCGCAGCCAGACGACGGTGGCCACCAGGGCGGCGATCAAGCCGCTGGCCACGACGATCTGCGGCCATCCGAACCCGATGCCGTCGATGAACGGAATGACGACCTCGGTGCCGTTCGCGAGCAGGTGGTACTGCAGCATCCAGTCGCGCACCGGGTGGAGCAGCACACCGAACGAGAACATCCCGGTCGCCATGCCTCCGCAGAGCATGAACATCAGCGTCAGCAGGTCGTCCTCGTTCTCGGCCACAGACTGCGTCATGAGATCCACACCTCCTCGGGCGTGGGCGCCGGCGCGTCCGGGTAGCGGATCTCGCCGGCGCGGTCCTCGAGCACGTTGACGTACTCACCGGCGAACTCCTCCGCACGTTCGCGCGCAGCACCCTGGGTGAGTGCGAACGCGAAGGCCTGCTCGTGCGCGAGCTCGGCCCGGTTCTGAGTGCTCTGCATCACTGCTCCTTTCGTTCACGCGGCGGCGGGGCGCCGGTAGGTGAGCACTTCGTTGTCCGACACGGTCATCAGGCCCTCGTCGCCGGTGTCGAGCTCGCGGTACTCGATCGCCATCGCGTCCTCGTCGACGATGTCCGGCTCCACGGACTCCACGACCACCCAGATCCCGAGGGTGGAATCGGACAGCACCAGGTCGCCGACCGCGAGGTCGCCGGCCAGGCCCTCGGAGATCTCCCCGTAGCCTTCGTCGTCATCGGCGGCCGCGGCGGGTTCGTCGTCGACGTCCAACGGCTCGGGCTCGAACCGGACATTGCCGGCCTTGCGTGCGCCGAGCGCGACGACGTTGCTGGGCAGGGCCTTGGGAGTCTCCACCGCCGGCGGCTCGACGCCGTCGAAGAGGGTGATGCGGGTGGTCGCCCAGTCGTTGTAGGTCGGCGGGAGCTCCTCGTCGCCGTCGATGAGCGCAGACGGTTCGGCGATGGTCTTGCGAGGGTGATCAGTCTCGAGCGGGGTGAGCGTGCGCAGGTGCTCCCAGTCCTGCGCGTCGGACTTGTCGAGCTTGGCCGGGTCGGGCGTGTAGAAGGTCTGCACTTCCACCGGAAGCGACTCGGCGCTGAGGGTGACGCCGCGGCCGCGCTTGTTGCGAGGCAGCGCGACGCCGATCGCCGGAGAGTCCCACATCATCATCGCGCCCTGCGGGGAGAGCCGGCCGAGGGAGAGTCGGGCTCCGAAGTTGTCGCGCATTTCACCGCCGAGGAACTCGACGTCGGGGCGCTGGATGCCCAGCAGCATGTGGATCTTCGCGCTTCGCGCCAGACGGGCCAGATCCGACAGGAGCTCGAGCACCGGCGCCTGAGTGGGCGCCCCCTTCGGCTTCACCGTCTTGTACCAACGCTGCACGCGAGCCTTGAACGTCGCGTACTCGTCGATGATCAGTGCGAGCGGCTCGAAGTCCTCGAGGCGGGCGGTGCCCTCCTCGAGTTGGGTGTAACGCTGCTCCATGAGCTCGTGCGCTGCGTGCAGCATCCGCACCTGGTGCTCGACGCGGGCCGCGACGAGCTCGACGTTCGGCCAGGTGCGGAACCCCGCGAACTCGATCCGCTTCCCGTCCAGCACCCACACCCGCCAGCGGGCCTGCGCCAGGTGGGTGAGCACCGTGTGCTGGAACGACGTCTTGCCCGAGCCCGTTCCACCGATGACGAGCATGTGCGGGGAGACCGAGGGCTGCCATGTCTGCACCGACCCGTCCTCGTCGACGCCGATCGGGATCTTGAACGCCTTGTACTCGGCGTGCGTCAGCTGCTTCGTCGACGGCGCCGGCTCGTGCAGCACCATGTCGGGCATCGGGGGACGGATCTCGAAGGTGACCTCATCGCCCTCGAGATCCCAATGCGCCCGCCAACGCCCCGGCAGCATCGAGGAGATCACCTTCTCGATCTGCATTCGTCGCGCCGGGATCGCCAGCCGCGGCCCCATGTCGTGCTTGACCTTCATCTTGCGGACGTCGTTGGATTCGGGGTCGGTGGTGACCTCGACCTTGGCGCTCTCCCCCAGCAGCAGCTTCGCGACCTGCTCGGCCCGCTGCTGCTCTCGAGAGACCGGCGTGGTCGGCGGCGCGAGCTCGAGCACGATGAGGCAGCGGCGGGGGACGTGCTTGAGCACGCGGTACTCCTCGCCGATGCGGCGCGAGAACGACGTGACGATCTGATCGACGAAACGCACATCACGGTCGTCGACGTGGGAGGCATACCGGATCGTCACCTTGCGAGGAACGCCGACCCACCCGCGGGTCCACTTCACCGCCCGGACCAGATCGCGCGACGGACGCTGCGCACCCAGCGACGGCAGCACCGCCTCGATGCCCGGATCGAGCCGGCTCTGCTTCTGGTAGGTACGGATGCCGGACGCGACCGACACGGCCGCGATCACCACAGCCGCAACCCACACCCACGCGATCGCGTCGGTGAAGCGGGCCTGCATGTTCACTCCGGTCAACACCACCGCGGCCGCCAGCACCACCAGTGCGGGGAAGATCCCCGTCACCTGCCGACGCGGCAGCACTCCCAATGGGGCGACCGGCGCAGACGACGGACGTGCCGGCGGGCGAGCAACTCGAGTCGCCATCTGATGCCTCCTGAACCGGGCCACGGCGATCGCGGCCCTCTGCGTCATATAGGCCCCGCGAACCCCTCTTCGCGGACACGAGGATCTGGATCTGGCAGCTTCGAGCGACCCGGGAACCCGCCGCGCTCGATGTGGCGAGAGGTATTGCGGGCGTAGTGCCGCAGCACTTTCCCGCACATCAGCGCAATATCGTCGCCACCTTGGCGCTTGACAACAGTGGTAGGCTTGCCCCGCGTAGCTGAAGCGAAGTCGGAAGCGGAGCGGGGCAAACCCCCCACCGCCGTAAGAAATATCCAGCCCGCAATATCCCCGCAGCATTGTCGTGTCTCACTCCAGTTGTCCGATTCTCACGGACCTGTCGAGTCGTCTCACTCCAGTTGTCGGATTCTCACTCCAGTTGTCGGGAGAGCGGCGCGCCGCTTAACGCTGCTCCGAGGCGGGAGTAGCTTCCGGTTCAAGCCGGGAGGTTCCACAGGAGCGCTCTGATCGGGTGCGGGATTCTCCGGAAGGGAGAGTTCTCCGTGACCTTGACCCAAGACTGGCTCGCCGCGATCGACGGGACGAACGCACTCTCGGCCACGATCGAGTTCTCCAGACACGGCCTCCTCCAGCACGCAGACCCCGTCGACGCGGCCCGCGTGATGTTCGAGGATGCGGATCCGGTACGCGAGTTCCCGTCCTGGCCGGGCAAGCGCAACTTCGAGGGCAAGCTCTGGATGGCCTCGACGAGCCGACACGTCCCGTTCGAGTCCTTCTGGGAACGCTCGTTCCTGACCATGCTGGACCGGACGGGGGATGTCGTCGGGGTGGCGAGCCAGCCGATGTGGATCCGCTGGCGGTCACCGAAGCGCTCACACGCGCCCGACTACTTCGTGCGCCGCTCCGATGGGAGTGCGCTGCTCGTCGACGTGAGGCCGGTCGAACTGATCAAGCCCGAGGACAGCATCAAGTTCGAACTCACTCGGTGCCTTGCGGCCGCACTGGGCTGGTCGTACCTCGTCTTTGATCAGCTTCCCGGGGCCACCCAGGCGAACTTGCGCTTCTTGCTTCGGTACCGTGACCCGGCGTGGCTTGAGGGCGTCGATATTGCCGCGCTCGGGCTCACCGGCCGGATGAGTCTGGGGTCGCTCGCGGCGGTCCTCGGTGGCGCCGCTCACTCCGGCGTCGGTGCCGCGTATGCGCTCGTATGGAGCGGAGTTGCCGTGGCGGATCTACAGCGTCCCCTGTCGATGACGACCGTCGTCGACGTCGGAGCGGCATCATGACCATTCACCCGGGCGACATCATCCGGTGGCAGGGCGGAAGCCACCAGGTCGTCGCGATCCGACCCACCTATCTGACCTTGCGCGCCGTCGACGGCGACGGAGACGACGTGGAGGTTCTCGCCGCCGATCTGCGACATGAGGCGGAACCTGCCGCACCGGCATCGCTCCGCTCCCTGCTGGACTTGCGCAGCCTGCAGGACCTCGACGCGCGTGACCGCAAGATCGTCGACGTGTGGCTGGAGGAACTCGCCCGGTTCGATGAGCTCGTGGCGGCAGGCGTGACCAAGCCCGCGGCGCGGCAGCAAGTTATCGACAGCGTCAACCGTCGTCTCGGGACCGACTACAGCCCGGTCAAGGTCTCGCGTCAGCAACGCGCGCTCGAGGAGTTCGGGGTCAGCGGCCTTCTCGATCGACGTCGCCACGGCCTGGCCGACATGCCCGGTCGCTCCTACGACGAGCGCCTCATCGACGCGATCCTGACTGTCCAGGCCGGCCAGGAGCGGAAATCCACGGGCACCGGGACGCGACTGATCTGGCTCGTCCGCAGAGAGCTGGACGACCGCTTCGGCGAGAGCGTCGTGCCGATGCCGAGCCGCGCAACGATGTACCGGCTCCTGAGTGAGCTCGATGCGGGCAAGCACACGCTGGGGACTGCCCGTGCCCGTCGCACGACGGCTAACCAACCGGATCACATGCACGGGGTCCGGTCGGGGGTGCGACCTGGTGAGCAGGTACTGATCGACACGACGCCGATGGAGATCCTCGTCGAATGCGACGGTGAACCCGTCCGCCCCGATCTCACTCTGCTGTTGTGCGAGGCATCCCGGTCGGTGCTCTCCGGCATCGTTACCGTTGGCTCCCGCAGCATCGATCTGGTGGTGGTCCTCGCCCGCGCTCTCGTGCCGTACGCGTCGCGCCCCGACGGCGTGCGTGCGAACCGGCGTCAGGTGTCGGAGGCGTGGACCGGCACGGACGGGTTCATGGTGGAGCGGTTCGAGCTAATGCGTGACGCGCAGCCGTATGTCTTCCCGGAGTCGATAACGACCGACCGTGGCGCATCGTATGTGTCTCGGCACTTCTCCGATGCTTGTCGGACGTTGGGGATCTCGCTGACGGTCAACGCGGAGTATTCGCCGACGCAGAAGGCGAAGATCGAGCGGATGTTCCGCACCGTCAAGGACCTGTTCACCCAGTACGCGATCGCGTTCCTCGGGCAGAGCACCGACATGCGCGGCGACGAGATCATTGCGACGAGCCAGCTGCTCACCCTCGAGCAGCTGCAGGAGTTGTTCGAGGACTGGGTCGCGGTGAGCTGGCAGAACCGACCCCACAAGGCGTTGCGCGACCCCCGCAACCCTCGGCTGATGCTGACGCCGAACCAGATGGTCGCTGCGTACCGGGAGATCGCTCCGGAGCTGCAAGTCCCGCTCACGGCCGAGAAGTACATCGCGCTTCTCCCGACCGAGTGGCGTGTGATCAACCACTACGGTGTCGACATCGACCTGCGCGTCTACGACTCCACGGAACTCGGCCCGCTGCGGAAGAAGCGGTCACCGCATCATCGGCAGCAGGGCAAGTGGCCGTTCCACGTAGACCCATACAACCCGATGACGGTGTGGCTGGAGCTCGACGACCAGTTCCTCCCGCTGGACTGGCGATCTCCGTACAGCGGAGCTCCGATGGCCGACGAGGTATGGCGGGTCGCCCGCGCTCAGGCTGCCGCACGCGGCGAGAGCGAGCCGAGCACCGACGACCTCAACGAAGTGATGCGCCGGTTCATGTACAAGGGCAACGTTCCTCCGACGAAGCGGCAGAGGAAGCGTTCCGTAAGCGCACGGACGGACCCGCTGGCGATCACCCACCAACTCCCACACATCGCCCCCGCAGGTCCACCGCGCGGCGAGCTTGCGGCTGCAGACGGCGACGGCGACAAGGAACCCAATGCGGTCGCAGCGAAGCCTGCGTGGCCGGTCGCGGCACCGTTCGGGATGACCCGGTCGCCGGATGAGGCGTGAGCGCCGTGTTCGATGACCTTCTGGGCGACTTCGACTTCGACGCCCCGTCGACCGACTTCGACTACGCGACCAAGGAAGGGTGGCGCGAGTTCGTCGAGTTCGTCGCACAGCGGCCACTCTCGATCACACTGGCTGAGTACGACGTGTTGGACTCCTCGGAGCGTGCGCTATTCAACATCGCCCGCGAACGGTACATGACCCTTGGCGCCCGGGTCGCGACGCCATCGCTGCGGCAGGTCGCGGTCGCGATCCGCCACGCGATGACCGACAACCGCTCCCCGGACGCCAGCAAGTCCGGGGTGATCATCTCCGGCCGGGCAGGTCTCGGGAAGACCACCGCAGTCCAGGAGTTCGGGCGCGCGTTCGAGCGTGCACGACGCCAGCGCGCCACGGCCTCGCAACGCAATCTGATCCCCGTCGCCTACGTACCCGTGCCGACGCACGCGACGGCGAAGACAATGATCACCAAGCTCGCCGACTTCTACGCCATCCCCTACACCCGCAACGCGAACTACGAACTCCTCCTCAGCCGCGTCAGTCACGTCATGCGCGAATGCCGCACCGAGCTGGTGATCGTCGACGACATCCACCGGCTGGACCTGCACTACCGCGGCAACGAGCAGGTCGCCGACGCGCTCAAAGAACTATCCGAGCGGTGCCCTGGCACGATGGTCTACGCTGGCGTCGACGTCGCCCGTAACGGCCTGTTCTGGGGTTCCCGTGGCGAACAGATCATGGCACGTTTCGAGCTGGTCAAGTTCGACACGTATGGGACTGTCGAGACGGCGGATGCCGCGGTGTGGGGGCGCATCCTCGTCGACCTCGAGGACTCGCTGTGCCTCATCGCCCACCCCGACGGGGAAATCCTCACCGTTGCTGCCGAGCTCCGTGACCTATCCCGCGGCTCCATCGGCCGCGTGGCGAGAGCCGTCCGCCGCGGTGCGCGTCGCGCTATCGAGCAGCACACTGAACGCCTCGACCTGGACGACGTGCTTGCATCACTGGCGAGAATCCGTGAGGCGGAAGGCTGGATCGAGGAAGAAGAGAACCGGCCCTCACCGCGGCCCAAACCGGGCCGTCCCGCGCGAGCGACCTGATGAGGAAGCTTCCCGTGCTCGTCGAAGCGTTCGCGGGGGAAACCGTCGGCAGCGTCTACCGTCGGCTCGCCGCCCACAACGCGGTGCCGACCGGGGAACTGTGGACGACCATCCGTCACGAGCGCCCGCGGCTGCCTCTGCGCACGACACCAGAACTCGTGCCGCGACTGGTCGAACAACTCGCCGACCTCCCTCCCGGGTACTTTGACGGTCGCCGCACTGATCGTCTTTTCGTCCGCTGCGTCCACGTCGCCTGGCGACACAGCAACTGCCTGACGTGCGCGCCCCTGCCGGCCCCGGTCACGAAATGCAGGCGCTGCACCAGCGGTGAACCCGTCGAAGTGCGAACTCGGGCCGGGGCGGTGTGTGCGCGACACCGCCGGTGGCACTACGCGGGAGCGGACCGCGACCTCGCCCATAGCGCCGAGTTCTTTCGAGCCGAACGATGCCTCACCGGCAGGCTCTGGGAACGCGGCATCGGCCCAAACACCGGTGAGCTGGAACTCGCCACGACCCTCATCCGCGCCAGTGATCATAGAAGGGAGGACGAATCTCATCGAGCGGCGCTTGCGCGCCACTTTCCCGAAGCGGTGCGTCTCGTTGCCCTGCTGACAGAGCCGTGGGCGGAGCGGTTCCTCGCGAACACGAACGTCGGCCCCATCCAGGTCGCCGCACTCGTGGGAGCAGCGGTGAACGCGGTGACCGCGGGCACGTCGCGCGACGTCGACGCTGTCCGCGCTTCCTTTCACGCCGACGGTCGCGAAGCGGTCATCGGCCTCGACCAGCCCGTGCAGCTCCGGTGCGGCCGATCCCCGGGCCTCGATGAGCTCGGTAGGAGAATCCTGACGTTCGCCCCGCGGGTCCGAGCCACACTCCTGCGCCACACCGACGCCCGCAAGCCTCCCACACGGCGACCGCGCGGCTCATCGAAGCACGAACACGTGTGAACAATCCTCTCCGCACGCTACCGATTCGACTCGAACCCATCGAGGGCGAGACCGTCGACGGGTTCACGAAGCGGCTCGCCCAAGCTCACCAGTGCGAGGAACGCGATGTCCGCCGAATAGTCCTGGACCGGCTCGGCCTCACCTGGTGGCCAGCAGCAGATCAGCGTGTCGCCGATCTCCTGGAGCAACTCGCGGGCCTACCGCCCGGCGCACTTCGCCCCGACTTCGAGAAGCACGGCATGTGGGTCAGATGCGGCCACCGCAGCTGGCGACCAGAGAAGTGCTGTCGGTGCGCCCGGCTTGCCGAACCTCGCGCCGCGTGCTCGGAGTGTTCCGGCGGGCTGGCCACCACGACGATCGCCCGCGGCGGCGCGCTCTGCCTCGCCCATCATCAGTGGGTGTTCCGCGCGTTCCGCGCCGACGTAGCGGGGCTGCCCGACTATGAGAGTGCGGAACTGCTGCTGCGATCACAGCTCTGGACGCGCGGCGTTGCGCTCCACACCGGCGAACTGAACCTCGCCGCAGCATTCGTTCACGCATGGCACGGAGGGTCAGAATCTCCATCTGCCATCGACGATCGCATGGCGAGATTCGGTATCCCGCACCTCGACTCCTACGAAGATGTGCTGCTGTGCGCCTACCCCGAGACCATCCGCATGGCGTGCATGCTCACCACCCCGCGAACGATCACTCCCGTCTTGAACGTGACCGTCTCCGCGCTCACCCAGGCCGATCGTCTCTTGCCCCAGGTGGCGAACGCGATCGGCCATGAGCCCAACGACGCCCTCCGAGCATTCGCGGTCAGCGTCGTCGGGCATTCCCACCGGGCGATGATGTACATGTACGGACTCCGCAGCTCGCGCCAGGTGAAGCGCCAGCGCTGCCCCTTCAACCGCGCGCTCATGGTCGCCGCGCATCGACAGCGCGCTTGCATTCTTCGACACGCCAACTCGAGAGGCATTCCGGACATCGCCGGCAAGGTCGGCCAGGCCGCACCGCGCACCCGGGTGGTTCGAAACTGGTCGCTTGAGAACGATGAGCTCGCGCTCGTGTAAGTGCTGGCGTCGTTGCCGTTTCGTAGTCCTCGGCGGGCATCGTGGTTGCGCGGACGGTCGAACGGTCCGTTCCGCTGTCGGGCGCTACTCTCTTGACGTGGGTTTCCTGAGTGATAGTCGATCGCGTCGCGCGATGGAAGAGTTCGCCCGGGAACTGTCTAGGCGGTCGAGTCAGCCAATATGGGGATGGATCAACTCCAAACCGGTGCCGTCGTTAACGATCGACCGAGGCGGCCCCGAGAGAGTCCTGGTCACGGTCCAGGACGACACTTTCGTCTTGTTCCTTGACGACGGCGCGGCGGGTTCCATTCCTGCGCGACAGACGCTGGGCCGAGTCGGGGAGGCCGTCGACGGGTTGCCTTCGCGATTCGTGAACACGCTCCGTGCACATAGCCGAGAGCTTCAGCGGCGCGGAGATCCAAGCTTCCGCAGGTTCGTCGAGTTCGACATGTTGGTCGCAGACGCCCTGGGCGATGTGGAGGGCGAGCGAGAAGCACTGCTCGTACTGGCGAAGGACGCCTACGACAGCCCGCCGGAGAACCCGACCACCCTCAACGGGCTGGTAGCACGGGCGGACGAGTTTGGCGCGCTTCGGCTAAAGGCACTACTTCGTGCGACGCAGGGTCGCTCGACGTTGGCTATCGCCAAACGGGGCGACGACAGTCGGTTCACATTCTCCGGCGCACGTTCGTACTTCGAACTGGCCCTTGAGATCGTAGACACGATTCCCGAGGGCTACGACTCGTTGAGGAACGCCATCCACAGCACTCTTCAAAGGGAGTTCCCGTAGCGAGAGATACAGTCGCCTCATGACGACGAGCCCCTACATCGCCCGACTGTTCGCAGGCAATGGCTCAACTGGTTCTCTGATCGAGATTCTGGTCGACCGAACCCCGGAAGGCATGCCGCACAACGAGGTTTCGCATGCTGGTCACATCTATGCGTTGGGAAGCGACCGCCCGGAACTTGATGTCCAGGAGTACTTCCTGAAGACGTGACCGGCAGCGTCATCGTGACGATCCGTAGCAAGTCTTGTGAGACAGATCACGCCTTAAGCCTCATCTACCGATAAGAAAAACCCAGGTCAGCGGTTCTCAATCCCGACAGCTCTCGTGAGATCCGACAAGCATCACCGCATCAGCTGCGCTCTCTCGGCGGCGACCCGGGCCGCACATCCCCCGGCACACGTTCCCTCGCGGGGCCGGTGCAGCAGCTGCGTTAGAAGTGGCGAGTGACCTCCGCGACCGCCAGCACCCTTCTGCCACCCGATCGACGCACCGCGACCCGGTGGGTCATCGGGTGGGTTCTCGTGCCGCTGGGAGGGCTCATCCTTGCCGGCTCGCTCGATCAGATAGTCGATCCGGCGGAACCCTCCGAATTGTTCCAGCGCGCCCTCATCGCCCTCGTCGCAGGGGTGGGCGTGGGCGTCATGGCCGCGGTGGTCGTCGGGCTCGGCTTCGCGATCACGCGCGACCGGGATGCCAGGGGCGCTCTGCAATGGGTGGCCGTTCTCACCATGACGCCGACAGGTATCGGGATCTCGACCTCCGCCTCTCTCGCTCTCAGCGGAGTGGCAGTGGCGCTGACCGGAGCAGCGGGGCCTGCCCTGGTGACCTTCTCGGGCTTCGCGATGCTGGCGCTGGGTCGCTGGCTCGCTCGAGGGTTCTGGGGCGCAGCGTGGAGCGTGGTGCGCTTCGCATTCCAGCGCGCGGTGGGCGCCATGACCTCACCGGCCGCGTCGACGGGTCAGCCGGGTACGGGGACCGCGTCGACGCCTCAGCCCTGAGCGGAGCTCTCGCCGCGACGATTCTCCCACTCGCGCCGCATCCACTCCCCCTGCCGCACCGCCGCGGCCCGGCTGACGCCGCGTGCGGAGTCGGGCGCCGGTGGGAACGGGGTACCGTGATTGTGCCGCTGCTCGAGGTTCGCGGCCGCGTCGACGAACAGCGCCTCGACCACCGATGACAGCGCCGGTGTGCGCGCATCGCGCAGCGCCCACCAGGTGGCCTTGAGTCGCGCGTGCAGGTCCGCGGGAAGGTAGTACGCCACGAGCCGGTGCCCCTCCGAAGCAACACTCCTCGGCCCCTGCGCGCCTCGAGGCGCAGGCGGGAACGGTCGGCCGCCGTTGTGCTCGAGCTCAGCCGCCGTGACGTACTCGAGGAAGATCCCCTCCACCAGGGCCGAGAGCGTCGGCGCGCCGTCCGGGCACTCGCGGGTCGCCCACCAGGCGGCCTTGAGTCGCGCGTGCAGCGCTGCCGGCAGGTAGTACGAAACAGATCGGTATCCGGTTGCTGTGGTGCGCGCAGCGGGACCGGATACTGCCTGATCGTCGACGTGGGGGGCGTCTCGATCGGTCACACATCACCGTCTGGAAAATGGCGGGCTGAGCCCGCGGATGTTCGGGTAATCGGTAGCCTACCCGCCGCTTATCCAGACGTCAGGGCGTCAGCTGCCCGTGCTACTGGCAGGAGCCGACCGGGCAGAGCTCGACGCCCCAGAGCTCGAAGAAGTCCTCCGGGTTGACGAAGTTCTGGTGCTCGGGGAGCGTCGCCGGTCGTGGCAGGCGAGTGTCGTTCTGGGACAGGATGAGCTTCGCGACCTCGGGGTTGGTGTTGTTGGCGACGTTGATCCGCAGATCCAGGTGGCAGCCGCCGGAGGGCGGGACGTTGCCCACTACGCCGATCTGCTCGCCGGCTTCGACGGTGTCGCCGACGTCGACCAGGCGCTGCGACTTGTACATGTGCAGGTAGGAGACCACGTACCCGTCTGCGTGCTCGATCGACAGCCACAGGGCGCTTGAGAGGACGACCTTGCCGGGCAGGATCGCGTAGACCGGGTCGCCGCAGGGGTTGGGCCACCGCTGCAGGTCGATCGCGGCGTGCCAGGTGGAGGCGCCGGGGACGCCGCTGCTGCGGGGTCCGTAGCCGCTGGTCATGTTGTAGTCGGAGCGCAGGGGCAGCTGGATCTCGCCGTCGATGCTGCCGCTGCAGCCGCCGCCGATGATGCCTTCGCCCAGGGTGGCGATCAGCTGCTCGGCCGCGGGCTCCCACTTGTCGTAGGCATCGGGGAAAGCGCTGACCTGCACCCGCTGAGCCGCGACGCCAGGCTCCATGCTCTCCCAGCCGTTGATGTCGAGCAGGCCGCGCGGAGAGCCCCCGTTGGGGCCGGTGGGGCCGCCGAAGAACGCCTTGATGGAGTAGTCGAGGTTCATGAGCTCCGCGACGGTCCCCCACCCCGACACGCGCTGCTGGAACGGGTTGACGCTGTCGTGGTCGCTGCCGACCGCATCGTGGGGGTAGTTGAGCGACTCGGGGACGGAGGAGTTCGCGTACATGCGCAGCACGGACTCCTGCAACGCCGTCATCAGAGCGATCTTGAGACCCTTGTCGGAGACGCCGAGGTCACGCCCGACCGCGATGATGCGGGTGGCGATCGCGATCTGCTTCTCGTTCAGCGTGATCTTGCCGCCGCGGCCATTGGGGATCTCGATCGACTGCGGCGCGGCCGCCGGCGCCGTCTCGCTCGTCGACGAGCTCCCCCACCCCGTCGACGAGGCGGGCGGCTTCGAGCTCGACGACGCCGGCGGGGTCGGTCGCGTCGACGTCGCATCGCCCCACGACGCCGAGGAGGCCGTCGAAGCGGGGACGCACCCGCCGCCATCCGATCCCACCGCGCCGGCGGACGAGGCGATGACGCCCATGAACACCGCGAGGAGCCCGCCGACGACCATGGCGAAGATCAGGCCGATGACGCAGAGGATCGCGACGATCCGCTTCCACGGCGACCGGGCCTCGTCCTCGTCCACTGTCAGATCCGTCATCAGCGCGTGAGCTCCCGGGGACGGTAGGCCTCAAGCTGGCGGCGCCGCTCGAGCGCACGGGCAGAGGGCCGCTGCGCCGGGCGGGGCGGCAGCGAGGAGATGTCCTGCACCCCGGTCGCGGACTTGCGGTGAGCGGTGGCCACCCCCTGCGCGTCGACCTCGATACGGCTGGCGCGGGTTTCGGCGACCTTCACCACCTTGAGCTCGCCGGCGTCGACAACCTGAGGCGCCACCCGGCGTGCGGCGGCGTTGGTGACGGCCGACGTGGCCTTGTTCGCGGTCTTCCGGGCGACGCTCTTGCCGACGACCACGGCGCCGGCCGCGGCCGCGCCGGCGACTCCGCCGCTGGCTGCTCCCTTCGCGACGGTGGCGGCACCCTTCGCGACGGAGGTCGCTGTGGACGCCGCGCCGAGGGCCTTACGAGCCGCGCCAGGACCGACCGAGGGTCCGCGGGTGCCGGAGGGGCCTCTGCCGCCTCCTGCGCCGCCCTGAGGGCCGGGGTCGCGGACCTGGGTGAGGGTCACGGGCTCGGGCGCAGCGGGCTTCTCCGGCAGTGCCGCGGCGCTCGGCTTGGCCGGGCGGCGCTTGATCAGATCCTTCGCGGTGTTGGCCATGCTGGCGATCGCGCTCATCTTGAGCAGGGCGTTGGAGTCCTTCGGGCCGGGCTTCATGCCCAGGCCGAGCTTGTTCAGGTGGCCCGCGACACCGCGGCCGGCGCGCAGGGTGGCCCGACGTGCCCGCCACACCAGCACGATGACGATGATCAGGAAGATGATCAGGAGAACCATCCGCAGCTGGTGCGGGAGGAACCCGGTCTGCCCCATGATCCAGGTCGTCAGCTTGAGGTACAGCGCCATCACTACGGTCATCACCGCGAGGCTGATCGCACCCATGTAGGTGTCGGAGATCGCCTTCCACAGCGGCTCGCGGTTCACCGGGAGGATGCACAGGTACACCAGCAGCATCGACTTGACCGCGGCGACCAGGAAGAACACCACCGACACCATCAGCAGCGCCGCGATCACCATCCCGAACAAGAACATGACGGAGACCCCGCCGCCGGCGACCATGGCGTTGAGGATGTTCATGCCGCCCGGGTTGTCGTGGGCGAACCGCGCCGCCTCGGGGGCGCAGTCCCGCAGCGCCGACTGGGGCTCGCCGGACTGGATGAAGGTGTTGAAGATGCCCTGGCAGTTGTCGGGCAGCACCTGGGCGTAGGAGATCACCTGGTACGGGATGCGCACGAAGATGTCCATCAGCGTGGCGTTGACCGCGGTCGCAAGTGTCCCGTCGCTGCTCTGCGCGTCTGGGTCTACGACGATCGAGTTGGCCAGCTGGCTGCCGAACTCCTGCGCGTTATCCAGAACACCACCGGTGGCGGTGAGTGTGGCGACCGGGTTGGCGAGCACCCCCACGGCCAGCACGGCCAGGACGGCGGAGACGAGCATTTCCCAGAGTCCGCCGGACACGCGCCCGACGTAGAGGGCGATGCCTCCCACCAGGGCGCTGATCATCAGCGCGAAGGGAATCCAGTTGACCGTGCCCAGCTGCTCCTGCACCCACACCGCGAGGGTGTTGAACGGGGTGGCCAGCCACGCGACCCACTCGAAGCTGAGGAGGAAGTCGAACAGCCAGAGGATCACGCCGGTCGAGAAGTACTGCATCGACCACAGCAGCTGCACGATGAAGTTGACGACGACCGTGCCCGGTGTCCACACGTCGCCGGCGTTGATGTCGATCACCCCGTACTGGGAGAACGGGTTGCCGTGGCTGTCGATGTAGTCGACGCCGTCCGGGAGGAAGCTCACCGCGTGGGCGGTCTGGCCCTGGATGAAGGTGAAGTACCCGACGAGGGCGACGGTGGCGATGGTTCTCGCCCACCGAGGGTGCCGGTGCGCCCAGACCCGTGCGCGCCAGGCCCAGCCGCCCATCGAGCGGAAGGCGTCGACGTAGAACGTGATCATGAGATCTCCACGGGGGCGGAGGGCGTGGACAGCACCGCCTGACGACGGTCGGGGCGGGCGGGAAGCGTCTTGCGGAACTTGCCGTAGCGGCCGCGGACGTCGCGCATGATCCCCTCGCCGCGGCGCTCGATCGGCACCTTCCGGTCGGGGCCGATGGGGCTCAGGTTGGTCATGACCTCGCGGACGAGCTCGGGCGAGACGGGCAGGCCCAGCCAGTCGACGGCGCGCTTGGCGAGGGTCTCGTCGCGCTGGCGCATGACGAACCGGATGGGGATCAGGCCTCGGGTGACCTCGTCGCCGAAGTCGTGGGGGTCGTGGGAGCCGACTGCGGCCGCGGCGGCGTGCTTGCGGCCGTCTCGGAAGAACGTCTGCAGTTCGGCCTGGCCGTCGCGGGAGGCGCTGATGTGGTGGGTTTCGTCGAAGATCGCCAGCGCGAAGCGGTGGCGGTCCATGAAGCAGACCTCGCGGGTCAGCTGGGCGAGCATCGCGTACATGGCTCGGCCGACGATCTTCTCGATGGGCATCTGCTTGAACAGGTGCTCGTTCTCGACCTCGGCACGGTCGGGAAGGCTCAGCCCGTGAGTGGTGAACACGACCGCGTCGACGGCCTTGAGATCCAGCGGGGGCAGGGACTCGTCGAAGAGAACGGCGCCGAAGTCCTTGGTGGCCACGACGCGGATCAGGCCGAGCAGTTCTGCCGCCACCGCGTTCTGCTGCCCCAGCTGGCGCAGGTGCTCGATGAGCGCACCGAGGCTGGTGATCCGGTGCGTCTCCATGTACTCCGCCTCGAGCAGCCCTGACAGCTGCACGCCGCGGGTGTCCATGGTCTGGATGCCGAGCATCAGCGAGAACAGCGACTGCACCATGCGGGCGCCCTTGCGCGGGCCGAGCACCCGCAGCGGGTCCAGAGACCACTGCGGCTCGAGCATGTCGATGACGCGGGTGGAGGTTCCGGGCAGCGACTCGGCGAACGTGGCGTACTCGCGGGCCACGGTGCGGTCCAGCGCCACGATCAGTCCGCCGCGATCGAGCACGTCACCGGCGACGCTCTTGAGCAGGACGCTCTTGCCGGCGCCGAGCTCGGCGACCACTCCGAAGCTGCCGGAGGAGTCTGCCTGGATGTTGCCGAACAGGTCGACGAGGATCGGGGTGTGCCGTCCGGTGGTGATGTTGTCGCCGAGGCGGATGCCGCGGTCATCGCCGAGGGCGCTGCTGACGACGGGAAGGCCGGATGCGAACTCGCGGCCGGTGGTGATCTGGGACAGGTCGCGCACGATGCGGGAGGTCGGCACGCCCGGCTGCATCGCCCACCAGAGCTCTTCCTGGCCGCCGAGGGGCGCTTCCAGGAGGAAGTCGGAGGCCTTGTAGTCGGCGGCGATGTAGCGGGCGCGAGCCTGCGCCGTGGCGGGGTCGGGGCCGCCGACCGCGTAGATCACGGTCGCTTGGACCTCGACCTCTTTGTCGCTGGCGTTGAGAGAGGCGTGGTACGCCGCGAGGGTCTCAGCGACCTGCGCGAGGTCTGACCCGCTGCCGGTGATCGCGAGGGTGCCGGACTGCTGGTCGACCTGATCCAGCAGCTGCTCCTCGGCGCGCTTGTTGCGGCGCTTGACGGCGTCGGCGCTGGTGACGGTCAGCCGGATCGCCCAGTCGACGTCGAGCTCGTACTGCTCGACGCGGGAGATCCACTCGACGCCGGGCATCAGCCATCCGCCCTTCGGGCCTCCCACGACGGCCTGCATGATCTGGTAGCTGGGGGCGTCGGCGTGCGGGCTCTGCACCTTGAGGTAGCGGCGGTTGAACGGCAGGAACCGCTTGAGCTCGGCCGGGGAGAGGTCGGACTGGCCGCCCTCGTCGATCCAGGGGTTCGGCATCGCGGTAGGCAGCTGGGTGGCGGGCACTTCCGCGATGCCGACGTCGCCGGCCTCGGGGACGGAGCCGTCGATGTCCAGGCCGCGGTGCTGAGAGTGCAGTGCCATCCAGACGTATTCCGCGACGGTGGCGGGGCGGGCGTAGAAGTCGGCGGGGATGCGGTTCTCGATCTCCTGGGCAGCGGCCATGGCCGCGGCGATCTCGGATTCGGCCGGTGTGGTGCGAGGAAGGGCCAGCTGCTCGCGGAACTGCTCGAGGCCGGCGCGCCAGGCGGCCTGCGATCGGGTGCGCCAGTTGCCGGCAGACAGGGGGATGGACAGCCAGTAGGCGCGCTCCCCCAGTGCGATCTCCTCGAGGGAGTCGAGAGTGAGGGCGCATTCCTCGGCCCATTCGGGATGCTGGCGGATGTCGACTCCCGCGAGCATCTTGTCGACGATATCGACGGGGTCGCTCGTGGCGCACAGCCCGATCAGCAGCGCCTCTCCCCGGAGCGACTGGAACAGCGCCTGGTGCTGACCGAGCACCAGCTGACGGAGCTCGTCGGTGCCGTACCCGTGCGGGAGGCCCTGCAGGCGCCAGGTGGCCCAGATCGTGCCCGTGCGGGTCCACATCAGGTGTCCGGCGAAAGAGGCGGCGGGAATGCGCATGAGACGTGCTCCTAGTTCGTGTTCTTGGACTGCTGCAGCAGTCGCTCGACGGCGCTGACCGCGGCACGAGGCTTGGCTGCAGGCGCGGGGGCGAGGCGCTCAGGACGGCGCTCGGGCACTGCCGGAGGCTGCTCGGGGGCGGCATCCTCGAGCTCGGCGCCCTGGTGGTCCGCCACGGGGGGCGGCATCCGGGTCGACCCGATCGCCTGGTGCGGACGCGATAGGCGGATCGGGCGGGCCTGATACCTCCCCCCGTGCGGCTTGAACATCGCCGCGACCGCGCCGACGAAGGCGAGGACGAGGTTGCGGCGCGTCATCGGGATGAGTCCGACGAGCCAGGTCACGCCCCAGGCGACACCGACCGTGATAGCCAGATCGAGGAGAGTCGCTCCCGTGCTCCACAGCGTTCGCGTCGCGAGCAGACCCATGAGAGCCACGCCGCCGAAGCCGACCTGGGTGAGCGTGTACGGCCCACCCGGG